>JBKPMX010000077.1:0-17035 GCA_046765655.1 Acidobacteriota bacterium | reverse complement strand
CCTCCGTGGCCGCCCAACACTCTCACGCGAAGACGGGCGGCCACGGAGGACCGCCCCTACAATTATTCAGGAAGCTTTGGAAGCGTCGCGCATCACGAGATCGAAAGTGCCGGGAGCAACTTTACGAAACCGGGTGTTGCGGTTTAGTGAAACTGCGATGCTGATCGTCGGATTCTGTCCTGTGAACTTGAAGCCACCTTCGAGTAAGCGGTTGTAGAGTTCGTTGACGTGCAATGCGCCGCCTTCTTCTCGCAGCAAGAGCGTGACCGCCTGCGGTATCGTGCGATCCATAAACCGGTCACTCAAGACCTCAACGTTGCTCCTGACGGTCGGAATCTGCTGGCGCCTCTCCAATGGAGTTTGAGTTCTGACCGCACCCGGCGACTGTCTCATCGCTGCTTCAAGTTCTGAGTCAGACGGCAAACCCAACGTGAGGTTGCCGGAATTCAAAACCGACGAAAGCAGCCGATAAATAGCGGCCTCCGTTTGACTCGCCAGGTTATCCATTTCCGCCAACTCTGCCCGGACGCTATCGGCCTCTGCCTCCAGTTCGCGGAGCCGGGCTGCGAGGTGCATACGCGCCGCACGCGATTGGCGCAGACTCTGTTCAAGACGGGACAGCAGGTTGTCGCTCGGTCGGTCCATCGCCGCAGATTTTAGAGACTTGTCCCTATTTGCACAATAGTTTCTTTGGAGTGCGGTGACCTGTACCCGCTTTACTCTGTCGCAGGTCAGAACTCCGAAGTAACAAAGCGGTGACAGGTCACCGCACTCCAAAGGGTTATCGGTCCCGGTCGAGGACGTAAGTAGGAATGGCGCGGAGGCTATCGACATGCTCCGAATCCGGCAATCCATCGAGCGATGCGCGGGCGTTTTCGGCATACTCGCGGGCCCGAGCCTGGGCGTGTCCCAAAGCTCCTGAGGTTCGGATACCATTCAGCAACTCTGTCTGATGGACGTTTTCGTAGCTGCGCGAAAGTAGGATTTGGTTGATGAGTTCCCTGGCCGACGGCTCACGCTCGAGCCAGTAGATGATCGGCAACGTTACTTTTCCGCCAAGTAGGTCCGCCCCGGCGGCTTTGCCCAGCGCGTCTCCGGTGGAGGTGAAGTCCAACAGATCATCAATCAATTGGAAGGCGGTGCCGAGATACATTCCATACTCGCGCAAAGCGGTCTGTTGAGCTCCGTCTCCATTGCCAAGGATCGAACCAATCTCACAACTGGCACTGAACAGATAAGCCGTCTTACGTTTCAAGACATCGAGGTATTGTTCTTCTGAAACGTCGGAGCGTCCGAGCAACGTCAACTGCAACAGTTCGCCCTCCGTCATTTTTCGAGTGACGTGTGTGAGGATATCCAGAATCGGCAGCGAGCGTTCGGCCAAACTCGTTTCAAACGCCGACATGTAAAGCCAGTCTCCCATCAGCACTGCTGTCTCGTTGCCGCACAACGCATTCACGGTCGGTCGATTTCGTCGCGTATCTGCTTCGTCGATAATGTCGTCATGAACGAGCGTCGCCGTGTGCAAAAACTCCATAACGGTTGCCATGCGGATGCAGTTGTAACGCGAACCGTCTCCTCCTACCGCGTAGGTCGAAAGAATTGTCAACGCGGGTCGCACGCGTTTGCCACCCGAAGCACGCAGATAATCACCGAGGTATGAAATGACCTGGACATTCGACTTTGCCTGTCGCTCAAACTCCGCCTCAACTTGCTCCAGTTCGGAGCCAATGAGGCTGAAGATACGGCGAGCCGAAGTTCTCGCTTCTTCGAGTGCCAATGTGTGACTTGAGATGCTCACGTCGATCTAGTTTGAACGATAATTCGTGAACTGCATGTGAATGCCGAAATCCTTGGCTTTTAGTTTCGCGATAATATCCTGCAATGTGTCGCGATCGCGGCCCGAGACTCTAACGACATCGCCCTGAATTGAAGCCTGGACCTTAGCCTTGCTGTCTTTGATGAACTTAACGACCTCTTTGGCTTTTTCGCTTGGAATGCCTTGTTGTATCTGCGCACGCTGTCGCACAGTTCCGCCGGCCGCTGGCTCGATGTTTCCATAGCTCAACGCTTTCAGTGGAACGCCCCGCCTGACTAGTTTCTGCTGCAGGATATCGTTCATGTTTCGCAGCTTCGTTTCGTCTTCTGCACTCAACACGAGATCGGTCTTCTCGAGCACAACGTTCGCAGTGCTACCTTTGAAATCAAAGCGCTGCCGAACTTCTTTAATTGTTTGGTTGAGAGCGTTTGACACCTCCGCATTATCGACCTGCGAAACAATATCAAACGAGTTCTGTTGGGCCATCAGATTACGACAGTCTGCCACTGTCCGGTTGAGAATAACACCAAAGCCACAGCATGTGAAAGTTATCTCAACTACTGGATCTATACGCGAAACAGCTCGGCAAAGTTGTGCGATGTTGCCTCGGCCAGAGCCTCGACGGTTATCTGATGCACGTCAGCCAGGCACCTGGCGACCTCGACAACATAGGCTGGTTCGTTGCGTTTGCCGCGATACGGGATCGGCGCGAGATACGGACAATCGGTTTCTATCAAGAGTCGATCGAGAGGTACTCGACGAGCAGTTTCTCTCAGATCCTCAGCCTTCTTGAAGGTGAGGATGCCGGAGAACGAGATCATAAAGCCTAGTTCTAAACCTCGTTCCGCCAGTTCTGTTGTGCCAGTGAAACAGTGGAAGACACCTTTGCGCGACGCACCAGCATATTCTTCCTGCAGGATAGCCACTGTTTCCTGCTCCGCCTCGCGAGTGTGAATGATGACTGGTAGATCAACTTCACGCGCCGCGCGTAGCTGTTTGCAAAACGCTTGAATCTGCTGTTCGCGCGGTGAGTTGTCGTAGTGGAAGTCGAGACCGATTTCGCCCCAGGCAATGATACGTTCGCCGTCGCACAACAGCGTCTTGATCTTATCTTCGGCTGCTTGATCGTACTTGTTGGCGTCGTGAGGGTGAGTACCTATCGCTGTGTAGACCGACTGCTGCTTCGATCCGAATTCGATTGCGCGCTCGAATGCGCCGCTGTGTGGATCGCCAGTTCCGACGTTGAGGATTGATTCCACTCCGGCGTCGCGAGCCCGCCGGAGTACTTCATCGCGGTCAGTATCGAACTCGGGGCCGTCGATGTGTGCGTGCGAATCGATGAACATCTACTTCAAACGCGCACCGTTCGGCACATCTTCGGCAAACGTCGCAATCACCGGCCGCCCTTCTTCGCCATATGAGGCCGCAACGACCATTCCCTGCGACTCGTAGCCGCGGAGCTTCCGAGGTTTAAGATTGGCGACGATTACTACCTTGCGACCCACCATTTTCTCCGGGGCGTAATATTCAGCGATGCCGGCGAGAATCTGTCGCGGCTTCTCTTCACCAATATCGACCTGCATCAGCAACAGTTTGTCAGACTTCGGCAGCCGCTCAGCCGTCAACACCTGGCCCACACGCAGATCCACTTTTGCAAAATCACCTATCTCAATGACGTTGGTCACTCCAACCGCGTCGGCTTCGGTCGCGTGAGTCATTGGAGGCGCAGGCTTCGTATCGTTGGAAACCTTTCCTGGAACCGCATCCGCTTCCGTCGCACGGGGCCCTTCGGCCGATGGCGATCCGATTTCACTCATCAGCTTCGCTTTCTCTACGCGGGGAAAGAGCGCCTTGACTTCGCTAATTGTGCTACCAGGCTTGAGTCCACCCCACTTTAGTTCTATAGGGTTGACCTGGCCGGGCGAGCCGTTAAGACCAAGGTGCGTCCACATCTGTGCAGTTGACTGAGGCATCACCGGATACAACAACACTGAAAGCCATCGAAGCGATTCTGCCGCGCGATATAAAACGGCGTCGAGAGTTTGCTTTTGGTTTTCGTCTTTGGCCAGCTCCCACGGCTTTGCATCGGTGATCATCTTGTCCATCCGAGCTACGATGGACCATGCGATCTCAAGAGCACGACTGAATGCGAAGCTATCAAGCTGCTGAATGAATTGATCGCGAGCATGTTCGATGAAACCTGCAATGGTGGTTTCGTCTGTATCGACGCCTGTTCTCTTGGCGAGCAGAATCTTCTCCTCGGGAATCTGCCCGTCAGGAATGCGGCCGTCACAATAACGCGTCACCATCGTCAGCGTGCGGCTCAGCAAGTTTCCAAGTCCGCTTGCCAGATCGCTGTTTATACGATCAATGAGGCCTTCATATCCAAACCTTCCGTCCTGGCCAAAGACCATTTCGCGTAGACAGAAGTAGCGCACCGCATCGATCGCGAAGTAGCGATTGAGAACATCCAACTCGATTGTGTTGCCGAGCGTCTTCGACATCTTGCGACCGGTGGCATCGAGCCACATTCCATGCGCAAACACGCCACGCGGCAGTTCAACGCCCGCCGCGAGCAAGAAAGCAGGCCAGTAGACCGCATGAAATCTCAGGATATCTTTGCCGACGATATGTTGCGCGGGCCAATACTTTTCAAATCCAAACCTGCGATCTTGTTGCTCGTTACCGAACCCAATCGCCGTCGCATAATTCGTCAATGCCTCAAACCACACGTACATCGTGTGTTCCGGATCGCCTGGCACAGGAACTCCCCAACTCACCGACGACTTCAAGCGGCTCACCGATAAATCCTGCAGCCCGCCGCGAACAAAACTTATCACTTCATTCCGACGTGATTCGGGTCTGACAAAGTCGGGCCTCGTCTCGTACAGGCGCAGCAACTCTTCGTCGTAGTCAGACAACCGAAAGAAGTAGCCGTCTTCAGAGACTCGATCGAGTGGCGTCTCGTGTATCAAACACGTCGGCGGGGCTCCTTCGACGGTCGGCTTTTGATATTCATCTTCGGTTTTGTACTCGGCACATGGTGCACAGAACCAACCTTCGTAGTGGCCTTTGTAGATCGGATCGTTACCCTTTGGCGTTTTGGAGGTTGCGATTCTGCGCCACAACTCACTGACACCTTCGTAATGAAAAGGCTCAGTCGTGCGCATGAAGATGTCATACCCGCCGTGTTCAGTGTCGAGACCAAATTCGGCAGTCATCTTCTTGTAGTAACTTACTACGTAATCAGCCTGCTCTTTCGGTGTTCGCTTATTCTTTTCGGCGGAGCGTTCGATGTTGATGCCGTGTTCGTCGGTACCCGTTAGAAACAACGTATCGATGCCGCGCTGCCGCTTAGATCGAGCTATCGTGTCGACCACGACCATCGTGTAGAGGTGGCCGAGGTGCGGCAGACTGTTAGCGTAGTAAATTGGTGTCGTAACGTAGAAGGATGTCATCTAATAGTGAATCGTAAATGGTGAATCGTGAATCGTCAGTGCCGCGCAAATTCATCACCGGGATTGAATTTCGGCATGGCGTCGGTATCGGCAATACGGCGTCCGATGGCCATCGCGATCTCTGTTTCCTGAATCATGGCGCGATAATCCCACGTGTCGCGGAACTCGTCTGAGGGCTGGTGGTAGTGAGCGGTGTTGTATGCGCGAAACTGTTCTTCGCCCCATTCTTTCGGGTGCCCGACGTATTCGTTACCTTCCTTCAAACTGATTGAAGGCACGCCTACCTTCGCGAACGGGAAATGATCGGATCGGAAAAAAGATCCTTGTTCCGGCCGCGAATCCTGGGACACACGCAATCCCTTCTCGCGTGCCACAGCCTCGACCACCGCTTTCAAGCTCGAGCGCTCAGCACCCAACGGGATGAAATCACTCGTTGGTCCAAGTATGTTCATCGAATCGAGGTTGACGTTAGCCGCAGTTTTATTGAGAGGTACCACGGGATGTTTCGAATACCATTCGGCGCCGAGTAGACCTTGCTCTTCCGCGGTTGGAAACAAAAACAGACTGGAACGACGCGGACGTTGTGCAGCAGGCAGATTAGCAAACGCTTGAGCAATCGCGAGCACTGCAGCGACGCCAGTAGCGTTGTCGACCGCACCGTTGTAGATCGTATCGCCGTTCTTATTGGGCGCTCCGATTCCCAGGTGGTCCCAATGCGCCGAATAAACTACATACTGGTCGCGCAACTTCGGATCGCTTCCGGGCAGGATCCCCACCACGTTCGGTGCAGAAACGCGTTTCACTTCGCTCTTCAAATCCAATTTCGCTTTTATTCCCAATGGTACCGGTTGGAAGTCGCGACTGGCCGCGCGAGCGCGCAGCGCGTCGAGGTCTTGTCCCGCTAGTTTCATTAAGCGCTTGCCCGCATCATCGGTGATCCATGATCGGAACTGAAGATAAGGCGTGGGATCGTTTTCCGTCCGAGCAATATCGAAACGCCATGATCCGTTGGAGGTTCTAACAACACTCCACGGGTATCCGGCAGATTGATCTGTATGAAGCAGAATCGCACCTGCGGCACCTCGTCTGGCTGCCTCTTCGTATTTGTAAGTCCAACGACCGTAGTATGTGAGTGCCTTGCCACCAAACAATCCGGGCTCTTCTGTGGTAGCGGGTGGATCATTTACCAGCATTACGAGGATCTTGCCGCGGTAATCAGATGGCTGACCTTTATAGTCGTTCCAGCGCTGCTCAGGCGCACTAATACCGTAACCAACGAAAATGAGATCGGCATCGACATCGACGTGTTCTGTTTGTGCGCCGGTAAATGCGACGAAGTCGTCGGCAAATTTGAATGTCTCTTTATCGCTGCGTCCTGAAACGATCAATCTTGTGTTCGGATCTGCTTTTACTCCTACAAGCGCTACCTGCTGGAAGAAGCTGCCACCGTCTCCGGCGCCTTTCAGGCCGATCTCTTCCAACTGTGACGCAATATACTTCGCTGCCATTTCACCGCCGCGAGCCCCCGTGCCACGTCCTTCGAACATGTCGTCGGAAAGAAACCGGACGTGCGCGCGCAATGTCGATTCGCTGATGCTCGGACTTGTCGACTTACGCTGGGCCAATACGGTGATGCTAAGAATCACCAGTGCAACTAGAGCTGCTGTAATCTTTGATCTCGTTCCAGGATTAAGTGACATCTCTATTCCTTCCCCTTAATCAGCGACATAGCTTCAGCTCGTGTTCGCGGGTCGGTTCGGAATCCACCCAGAACAGCTGAGGTGATCGTCTTTGCATCAGCCTTGCGCACACCGCGTAGAGTCATGCACGTGTGTTCGGCTTCGATCACGACCATGACACCAATAGGTTTTAGCCCTTCAAAAAGTGTATTGGCGATGTCGGTTGTAAGTCGCTCCTGCAATTGCAACCGTTTTGAAAATGTCTCGGCAAGGCGTGCCAGCTTCGAAATACCTAGGATTCGTCCCTCCTTTGGTATGTAGGCGATGTGACATTTGCCGACGAACGGCGCGAGATGGTGTTCGCACATCGAGGCGATGCTGATGTCTTTCACAATAACCATCTCGTCATGTTTATCACCAGGCAGCGGCACAACGTGTTGCTGAGGATCTTCCCGCATACCCGAAGTCAATTCGGCAAACATCTCAGCAACGCGCTGCGGAGTTTCTCGTAAACCGGGTCGTTGCGGATCTTCGCCGATACCTTCGATAATCAGCCGCACACCCTGCGCGATCAGATCAAGATCAACCGGTGGCACGATAGGTTCGTTAGAAAGCTTTGTTGCCATAACGTCTTCTTAGTTTGGTCTCTGCCGTTCCCACGCGACTCTGACCGCTTCTTCAACACGCTTGAGTGGAACTCCCGACTCTTTAGCGGCGCGACGACATTGTTCGAACTCCGGCATTTCATTCACAACCTGTCCGTTCAGACGTGCTACTTTAACATCAATCGGTCCGTACGGGGTTTCGACTCGCACAGTTGTTCGGTCAAGCGCGCGTCGCTCAACTTCGTAGGTGCGGATACCCAACGTGGTCGTCTCTATAAATAATAGTTGCATCAACTCATTCTTCAATCGCTGTTCACACAAGATTGATAACAGAATCCCAGGCCGATTCTTTTTCATCTGCACCGGCGTGAAGTAACAATCAAGCGCGCCTAACTCAAACGCCTGGTCCATCACATATCCCAGCACCTGCGGCGACAGATCGTCGATGTTTGTTTCTATCATCAACAAGCGTTCGACCCGTGGTTCATCGCCGAGCGTCTCGCCGACAAAGACGCGGAGCACGTTTGGGAAATGGTCGTATTCCCGTGTTCCCGCGCCATGGGCGACGGTCGACGATTCGATACTCGGCATTGGACCGTACGCCTCTGAAACTGTTGTGATGATTGCTGCCCCGGTTGGTGTCAACAGTTCGCCCTTGATCTCGGTCGAATAGAAAGGAACACCTTTAAGCAACTCGGCGACGGCAGGAGGTGGGACGGGAAACTGACCGTGTTCCATCTGCACAAAGCCACTGCCCACGTGTATTGGCGACGAAATGAAGCGTTCAATGCCCAGTAACTCAAAACAAATTGCCGCTCCAATAACATCAACGATCGCATCGAGTGCTCCAACCTCATGAAAGTGAACTTTCTCGATCGGTTCGTTGTGAACACGTGCTTCAGCTTCCGCAAGCCGCGTAAAGATTTGCGAAGCGCGCTTCTTCACGCCTGCGGACAGCGCAGAGTTGTCGATGATCTTAAGAATATCGGACAGGTGACGATGCTTATGTTCATGCGCAGTTTCGACGACAGCGTAAGTCGCGACCAGGCCAGCGCGAGTCACCTGCTTGAACTGAACATTGAACCCGTCGACATTTAGCAGTTTGAGTTGTTGAACCAACAGATCTGGATTAACTCCCGCGGCTACCATAGCGCCCAGAATCATGTCGCCGCTCGCACCGGCAAAACAATCGAAGTAGATCGTCTTCATTTCGTTCTATACGTCGTCTCCGAGCACGGGCAGGATGTCGCCTGCTTTTCCCGACAACACTTCGTCGCAAAAACTCGAGAGCGGTGTCTCTTCAGGATTAATTTCTACCACGTAAGCGCCGCCCATCTTCGCTATGGCGGGAATGTTCGCAGCGGGATAAACGAGTGCTGATGTTCCAACTACAAAGCAGAGTTCACATGTTGATGCTGCAGTGGCCGCACGTTCGTAGGCTCCGGGAGGCAACATTTCGCCAAACAATACAACGTCAGGGCGCAGATTATCACCGCAGGCGACGCACGCATTACGACGATGCTCAGTCAAATCGATCGTCATCTCACAAGTCACACATCGCGCTCGCCAGATGTTTCCATGAAGTTCAATTACTCCACGCGAGCCGGCCTTTTGATGTAGACCGTCGATGTTCTGTGTTACGACAGTGAGCTCCGGAAATCTCCGTTGCCAATTCGCGATGGCGACGTGAGCTGGATTTGGCTTCACAGACTGCATCAGATCACGTCGATAGTCGAACCACTCCCAGACTGCCGGAAGATCACGTTCGAGCATTTGTCCGGATGAAATGACGTCGAACGGCATTCCCTTCCAGACACTGGTATTTCCGCCACCGCGAAAGGTTGGCACGCCCGACTCTGCTGACACGCCCGCGCCGGTTAAAACGACGACACGCGAAGCTGACGCAAACCGTTGGCGTAGCTCAGCTGAAATTGTTGGAGCGACCTCACTCTGCATGGGGAAAGCGATGGTAGCAGAGGGGCGCAACACGCGGGAAGTTGAGACTCTGAAGCTCTCATCCACCCGCCTTTTTCCCAGAACCCGCCCGTTACGCTATACTTTTGCCTTTTTGCACTCAGGACAAGTCGGACATGACGCTACTCGAGCTCCAAAATCAGCTGAAAGAAACGGTCCGAACCGCAGCTCGAGATCTGTTCGACGTAGAGATTGAGCAGTTCAACGCCGAGACCCCACCAAAGCCAGAGCTCGGCGACCTGGCTTTTCCTGTTTCATTCGAGCTCGCGAAACTAATCAAACAGAAAACGGGCGAGAAGACGAATCCGAGATCGATCGCAGAAAGACTTAAAGAACAACTCGAAAAAGCGGAGGAAGTGGACCGGGTTGACATTGCCGGCCCTGGTTACATCAATGTCTTCTTCGATCGTCCAAAACTCCTTCGCTCATTCTCCAGCCACGAGAGCACCGAGACTGCCGGTCATCAACAGAAGAAGATGGTCGAGCATACGAGTATCAACCCAAACAAGGCTGCACACATCGGTCACGTGCGAAATGCCGTTCTGGGCGACACGTTTGTTCGCATCCTGACGGCAGCCGGCAACCAGGTCGAGGTTCAGAACTACATCGACAATACCGGCGTGCAGGTCGCCGACGTTGTTGTTGGCTTCATCCACATCGAGAATAAAGATCTGGAAGCGATCAAAGCGCTGGATGCGTCACTCAAGCCTGATTATCCGTTTGATTACTACTGCTGGGACTTGTACACGCGCGTCGGTCTGTTTTACCGCGATGGCGATGCGAACGGCGCGATGAATCCGCAGAAGACGAAACTTCGGAATGATGTGCTGCACGCCATCGAAGCCGGAGGCAATCCCACCGCACAGTTGGCCGACTACGTCGCGACGCGAAACGTTGAATGCATCATCAACACGATGGAACGGCTCGGTATCCGTTACGATCTACTGGCTCGCGAGTCAGACATTCTTCATCTGCATTTTTGGCAACGTGCGTTTGAGTTGATGAAAAACACCGGCGTCATTCGATATGAAACTGAAGGACGCCACGGCGGCTGTTGGGTAATGCCTTTCGAGTCGCACACCGGAACTGATGAACATGAGTCAGACAAGATAATCGTTCGTTCCAATGGCACGGTTACTTACACCGGCAAAGATATCGCTTATCAACTGTGGAAACTTGGGAAGCTGGGACTCGATTTCTACTACAAGATCTTCCGCCAGTATTCCGACCAGCACGACCTTTGGGTCACAACCAGTGACTCGACCGAAGATAAAACTGAGCACCCGGACTTCGGCGGCGGTATTACTGTCTATAACGTGATCGACTCCCGACAATCCTATCCGCAGGAGATTGTTGCTCGTGGAGTGGCAGCTGTGGTTCCCGAGGTTGGAGATCACGCAAGTGTTCACTTCAGTTACGAAATGGTCGCCTTGTCGCCAGCGGCCTGCGAGGAATTGGGAATCGAACTCGCGCCCGAGGATCGTTCAAAGCCTTACGTCGAGATGAGTGGCCGCAAAGGTCTGGGAGTAAAAGCCGACGATCTGATCAATCGCCTCGAGACCGACGCTCTAAAAGAAGTCGAGACGCGACATCCGGACGTCTCTCCGGATCAAAGGCAGTCCACCGCTCACGAGATTGCGGTGGGAGCGTTACGCTATTTCCTTTTGAAGTTCACGCGCAACTCAGTCATCGCCTTCGACTTCGATGAGGCATTGTCGTTTGAAGGTGAGACCGGACCATATTGCCAGTACGCTGCAGTCAGAGCTAATTCTATTTTTCGCAAACTTGACGACGACGCGCTACAGCAAGCGTCCGATTTACTTGCAGGAACTGACGTTGAAGAGCGTGTGTCGGAGGCATTGAGCGGCGAGGCGGGTACAGAGATCTGGTCGTTGATAACCCTCGCCGAGCGACTCGAGGAGGTTGTCGAACAGTGTTCTGTATCGGCTGAGCCTGCTAATCTGGCGAAGTACACATTCAACCTCGCAAAGGTTTTTAATCTTTTCTATCACAGGCATCGTATTATCGCTGAGGAGGATGCGGTCAGGCGGGCAGTTCTCATTACGGCGGCCGATATCGCGCGAACCCGTTTGACTCAAGCACTTGGCATACTAGGGATTTCTGTCCCTGAGCGTATGTGAGTGCTATGATTTTGGAGCTTTGCACTTGGTACTTTGTTCGTGTCTCATCTGTTGAAGAACGAAGTACTAAAGAACAGCACGCATGAGGCGTAACTGACCATGTTAATCGTCATGAAAGCTGACGCGACTGAAGGCCAGATTGAGGCCGTCATTCGCGTTGTTGAGGAGTTGGGTTTTAAAGGGCATCCGATGCCGGGCGCGACGCGCACTGCGATCGGAATCACCGGCAATCAGGGCGCGGTCGATCCGTCACACTTTGAAAACCTCCCAGGCGTCGCTGAAGCCATTCGCGTCAGTAAACCTTACAAACTCATCACCCTCGATCTGCGGCCAGAAAAGACAGTCGTGCGCGTTGGTGACGCCACGATTGGCGGCGACGAGTTGGCCATCATAGCTGGCCCATGTGCGATTGAAAGTCGAGCGCAGGCCTTCGCGATTGCCGAGTCTGTTCGTCGCAGCGGCGCACGCTTCTTCCGTGGAGGTGCTTATAAGCCGCGCACGTCACCTTACGCTTTTCAGGGTTTGGGCGAAGAAGGGTTACGAATTCTGTCTGACATTCGCGACGCGTACGGATTGAAAATCGTTACAGAAGCGTTGGATGAGCCCGGAGTTGATCTTGTCGAAAAGTACGGCGACATGATCCAGATCGGGGCGCGCAACATGCAGAACTTTTCACTGCTCCGACGGGCGGGAAAAGCACGGTTGCCAATCCTCTTGAAGCGCGGACTGTCGGCGACATTGGACGAGTGGCTGCTTGCGGCCGAGTACATCATGGCTGAAGGGAACTACCAGGTTGTTCTTTGTGAACGTGGCATTCGAACGTTCGCGCAACACACACGGAATACGCTCGACCTGGCAGCGATTCCCGCCGTCCGCAGGATCTCGCACCTGCCGGTAATCGTCGATCCCTCGCACGGCACTGGAAAGAATTTCATGGTGACGCCTCTCGCGCGCGCAGGTGTTGCGGTTGGAGCTGATGGACTGATCATCGAAGTGCACGATCAGCCAGAGCACGCTCTTTCAGACGGCGCACAGGCATTGACGCCAGAACAGTATGAACAACTGGTTAGTGACGTGCGCGCAATTCACGAAGTGATTGCGCCGGCGACCGTGGGATAAACCCGAGGGAAAAAGGGAAAAAGGGGAAGAGGGTAAAGGTTCTCTTTTCCCCTTTTTCTCCTTCTCTTTAGTTGGTAAGGATCGCAGCTAGGTCTCTAGCAAAAACTGACCGCGGAATTACCTGATCAAATCCCGCCGACAACGCTTTTCGCTGTAGCTCGACTTCCACGTGAGAAAAGAAGCCGAGGAGCGGCACCCCGTTGTGCTGGGTCTTTAATTCCTTTCCTAACTCAACAACATCCATTCTTTGGTTGTGAAGGTCGGCAATGACGAGATCTGGTGGATGGCTCGCCAACTTCTCGAGCAAAGCCTCCTTCGAGCGCGGAAAAGCGACGCTCACGCCCATCGCTTCCGCTGTCGCTCGAATCTTAGAAGCGAAAAACATGTCGTCAACTAATGCGATTACGGTTCTAGTCATGGTCTAATCGGGTCCGACATGTCTGCATCCACGTTACCATTCGAAGTTCAGCCACCGGAATTCGGAGACCAGTACAACATCGGGCCCTGGCCTTCAAACCTGACGAAGCTAGTCGTTGCATCTTACAACATTCGCTATGCACGAGGGCCGCATCTGATCTCCGGTGGACTGCTTCGCAAAGTTGGTTTGCTGCCCAGGCAAGGGCGTGAGGAGACCGTTCGGCAGAATATCCGAATGGCTGCACTGGCTTTCACTGAAGGCTCGTTACTCCCGCCAGTAGACCTACTCGCATTACAAGAGGCCGACAAGGGTACCGTCCGCGCTGGAGGCATACATGTCGCGCGCGAGTTGGCCGCCCAGATGAACATGCGTTGGGTGCACGCAGCCGCTGGGATTCCAAGGGGCATCAAGCCACTCGACAGACAATGGTGGCTCGATTTTGAGGAGCCAATCGAATTATTCGATAAGGGCGATACCGGGGTCAGCATCATTAGTCGTTATCCAGTCGAGAACGTCACACGTATCGATCTGCCGTGGAAAGAATGTTTGTGGCGCCCTCGACTAGCCATCGCCGGTACGATCAAGCTCAGCGATAAAAACATTCGTCTGATCAACGTTCACGTCGATCCGCACGCTGCCAGCGGTGGACAGTTGGAACAACTTGAAGTCATCGCGCAACATGCCGATGAGTTTGATGGACCAGCCATCATCCTCGGCGATTTCAACACGCTCTCAAAACAGAAGTGCTCGGATACTCGTCAATTCATGGAGCAGCATGGGTACACTACGCCGTTTGTTACGGGTACCCCAACGTGGCGCGGCGCAGGACTTCGCTTACATGCGGACTGGATCTTTACCCGTGGATTGAACGTGGGGCGAGTTGGCGTAGCAAGACCCCTGGCTTCGTCAGATCACTGGCCCATCTGGGCGGAGATAATGTTCGACACATTTTAGGAAGCTCTAAACAAGTGACCAAGCTATTCAGTACCATTCGCGGTAGCGGATGGCCAAATCTCAACACCCGCACTAATGGAGTTGAGTCTTGGCCATCCGCTACCGCGAATGGTACTGAATAGCGACTCGATCAGCGGTTCCTTTAGGTCCGAGTCGGCGAGCTGCGATGTAAGTTGAATCTGGCGAGAGCAACGACAAACTGAAGAGTATCGTAAGAACCATGCACATAACGAGTCGCGACAATTCCCTGCTTCGCCAGGCGCGCGCCGTACGCGACGGTAAAACAAAAGATCTAATCTTCGTTGAAGGACTCCGTCTTTGCGAGGAAGCATTTCGATCGAAGCTTAAAATCGAGGCGATTATCTATTCCAACCACCTCGCAAAAAAAGAACGCGCGGCTGATACGATCGAACAACTTGCAGGCGTCGCTAAACGCGCCGCGTCCGTAAGTGAAAAACTTCTGGAGTCGATATCGTACACAAAGACGCCCCAAGGCATCGTTGCTCTCGCAAAACGACCTCAGTCGGACGACGCAGTTTTAGACAAGCTTGGCAAACGACCCCTGCTGGTCGTAATGCATCAGATCAATAATCCTGTAAACGTCGGCGCAATCATTCGGACGGCAGAAGCAGCTGGTGCAGATGGAGCGATCGCGACACTCAACACGTCAGATCCGTTTTCGCCCAAATCACTGCGAGGCGCAATGGGCTCTACTTTTCGCTTACCAATTTGGGTTGGACCGGCCTACGAATCCGTAATCGGCTGGTGCAAAGACAGGGACATCGAAACCGTCTGCTCTGACGCTGACAGCGAAGTCGCTTTTACTGATATCGACTGGACGCGGTCACGGGCTGTTATTGTTGGGCCAGAATCAACGGGACTGTCGCCAATCGAGATTGAATCGGCAGACAATTGCGTTCGAATACCAATGAAAGGCGCAGTGGAGAGTCTAAACGCTTCAGTTGCGACTGGAATTCTACTCTTCGAAGCCGCCCGTCAAAGACAGAAACAACAGTAATACTAATTGTTGGGGCGGCCCTCCGTGGCCGCCCGTCTTCAACTGGCACATCCGACGACGCAACGAAATGCGGGCGACCACGGAGGGCCGCCCCAACAATTAATTTCGACGTTCACTCAGCTTTGATGCAGAACTCCGTGGCCGGAAACGCCTTTCCTGATCGAGAAGTCTTCACCCAACAGACAACGGTGTAAATACCTGGCGTGTCCTTGAATAACGTGATCGGTACTCGAAAATTCCCGTACTCATCAAACTGAATCACTCCCGCGACTCGATCAGCATACTGGAATGGCGGCGGCAGAACAGGCCGCAAATTAACGGACTCCGTCGGAAGCGAATATGAACGCGTCTGATTCAGCGCCTCCACATCGAGCTCTCGTGGTAATGGTTCGTAGAAGACCTCGATAACAGTCAGACTGTGATTTAAGTTTCGCAACTTCCCCTTAAACGGGACCGACTCACCTGGTCTACCTTTTTGCTGTGGTGAATCCAGTTCGATGTACTTGGCCACGAACAGTTCAACGACCCTTAGCCGCAATTCGTCGATTGCAACCCCGAACCCAACGTGCGTCTGTTGCGGAGCGACGATCGCTTTTCGATGCCCGTCATTTGGCGGCGTCTCGTTATACAGCCGCAGATGCAGGTAAGACGTGTCTTGTATCAGATCCTTGAGTTGTGAAGACCAGGTATTGTCAGCAGCTGAAATGTTCTCCTGCGTTGCATGAAACCCACCGGCAAACGAATAACGCTGATAAGGCTTGAGTCCGTCATGGTTCCAATGGCTGACATATTTCTGCTTAGCCATCTCGCGCGCATGTTTAGTCGCGACTTGCATCGCCAGGTCGTCAGTTACAAGTGCGGGAACCTTGGCAACCGCACGTTCTTCATTGACCAGCGCCAAAAGATTACTCCGCAGCTGATCGAGAACTTTCTCGTCATCGATAGCGCGGATAAGTAATCGACGAATATCAGCATCGGAGTAACACAACGCCAACGCTGCTGAGTTCTTGAGAAATTGACGCCTTGAGAACTCAGTTGGACTGTTCATAAAGAATTTCGGTGGATTTACGGCTTCCGCTTCCAGGAGGGTTTCGGATTTGTCTTCAACTTGCGCCAAAGCATAGTCAGACTTCCATCTTCATCTTCACGAATGATTCGAAGCGCTACGAAGATATCAGCGCGCTCGTTGTTGATTGAGCGGAGCACATATGTATTGTTCACGGTTGCCGGTAAGGAGGCACGGTATACGAAGCCCTTGAACTGGAATCCTTCTCGACAAGCGCGAATGAACTGTCGCTCTTCGGTGAAATCACGTGGTGGTTTGAAGTCGGCGATAGCTGCTGCGCCGGCTGTTGCGACCGTAATTTTTTCGAGGGGCACATCACCGAGGCTAACGAGCAATCCAATCGAGCTGCGCGTGAACGCAGTAGTAAGCGCATCGGCATCGAACTTGATCTCCCCCCAGCCCAAACCAGGATCTACATATCCTTGTAACGACTGTCCATGCTTGGTCTTCGTGAATGAATAGGTTGAAGCGAAGTTGATGAACCCAGGGCTCTGTGCACGCTCAAGCTGCTGAACCGAAACAACTCCCCGTCGGTTCTCGGGAAAGATTTTTATCAGTCCGGAATCAGGCTGCCGGAGAAAATCGGCGAACCTATCGAGATCGTTTGTCGAAGGAGTCAGCAGCTGCTTCTCTGACTTAGTGGGGTGATATTGCTCTACATAAACGTCGCGGCGCCCGGGTGGTAAGCTTACTTCGTCTTTTACACTCGGATTAGTCGACGGTCGTGAAGGTGCGGGCAACTCTTTCAGCGTCTGGCCATAGCAAACACCAGGCACCAGAAATA
>JBKPMX010000076.1:0-16980 GCA_046765655.1 Acidobacteriota bacterium | reverse complement strand
AAACCACCGATCCAGTTCCAAGTAGTCGCAAGTGAAGGTGAAGCTCGCGCGGGCGTAATCACTACGCGTCGAGGTCAGATAGAGACACCAGTTTTCATGCCTGTTGGAACAGCGGGGACTGTGAAGGGGATTCGCTTCGAAGAACTTGAATCCGCAGAGTTAGATCCAAAAATAATCCTCGGCAACACGTATCATCTCTGGCTACGACCGGGCATTGATACGATTCGCGAGTGCGGTGGACTTCACAAGTTCATCGGCTGGGATCGTGCGCTGCTTACCGACTCCGGGGGGTTCCAGGTTTGGAGCCTCGGTGCATTGAGAAAGATCTCGGAAGAAGGAACGCACTTCCGATCACATATCGATGGCTCATCTCAGTTCCTGTCGCCAGAGATTTCGATGGAAGTTCAGGCAGCACTCGGATCCGATATCGTAATGACATTTGACGAATGTGCGCCTGGTGATGCGTCGTTTGAAGACACGGCGAAGAGTATGGCGCTTACGACGCGCTGGGCTGAACGGTCACGTGTTCGCTTCGATGGCTTGCAAACAGCCGCTGCCGACACGGGGCGGACTGGTGCTACGGATCACTTGAGTGGGGCACAAGCGCTTTTCGGTATCGTTCAGGGCGCGACTCACCTTAGCCTGCGCCGGGAGAGCTTGGAACAGATAGCGACCATTGGTTTCGATGGCTATGCGTTGGGTGGCTTAAGCGTTGGTGAAGAGAAGTCGGTCATGTTCGAAGTAATCAATGAGATTGCTCCATTGTTGCCCTCTGATCGCCCTCGTTACCTTATGGGAGTAGGTACCCCCGAAGATCTCGTGAATGCTGTCGCTTACGGCATCGATATGTTCGACTGCGTGCTGCCGACACGAAATGGTCGAACAGGGCAAGCGTTCACGTCTTTCGGCAAGTTGAATATCAAGAATGCGCAATGGTCAAAGGACAGCGGTCCTATCGATCCACGGTGTGGCTGTTCTGTTTGCCGGCGACACTCACGAGCTTACCTCCGTCACCTCTATCTTTCAGGCGAAATGCTCGCCAGTATCCTCATAACCCACCATAATCTGGCGTTCTTCCTTGACACCATGCGGAGCGTGAGGCAATCTATCCGGTCTGGCGATTTCCCCAAATTCCGGCGAGAGTTCACCGAGCGGCTGAATGCGAATGGTGAATAGATTCGCAGACCAGCCGTATATGTTTGTCTGATAGTTAGATCGCTCGAGCCGAGAATTGGATTTCGATTTACCCTGGTGACACTTTATGGTTCTCTCTCTGATCCTTTTTCAAGGTGGATTAGGCGCGCTCAGCGGCTTCGTTCCGATGCTTCTGATCATTGGCGTCTTTTACGTTTTATTGATTCGGCCACAGCAAAAACGTCAGCGTCAGCTTCAGGAAACAATCGCCGCGCTGAAGATTGGCGACCGCGTAGTTACGAACGGCGGGATTATCGGTAAGATCACGAGGGTCAAGGATGCCAGCTTCCTGATCCTTAGCGCGGACAAGTCGATCCTGGAAATCGCAAGGACATCAATCGCGGCTATCGACGAAGAAGAAAAGGTTTAGTTTTTACTCGTCACTTGCAATGAAGAAAAAGAACCTCCTGCAGCGCACAATAATTATCGTAGTAGTCACACTTCTCGGTACCTATGCGGTTATCGGTCCTCGTCGGAAGCCGACTCTCAAGGACTTCACCTGGTCAGGCATCAAGAGCACCCTCCGAGACAATATTCATCTTGGTTTGGATCTTAAAGGCGGATCGCACCTCGTGATGCGCGTCAAGACGGATGACTATTTGAAGGAGCTAACCACCTCAGATACTGTTGCGGCTGAGAACGCGGCAAAAGAAGCCGGCATCGAAGTAAAACAAACCAAGACCGATGCTGCTCCAGGCAATTATCGGGTTACCGTAGAGATTGCAGATCCGTCGAAGGTAACTGAGGCACGCGACGCGATTCAGAAAAAGCTGGATCTCAATGACACCTCGATGTGGACGTATGCGGCGTCTGGAGGGCAGTTGACCTGGACCATGACGGCGGCCGCTCAACGACTACTAGCTCAAAACGCGACAGATCAGGCGCTCAATATTATTGAGAGTCGAATCAACGCTCTCGGAATTACTGAGCCCACGCTACAAACGCACGGCGCTCAAAATTCCCATCAGATCCTATTGCAGATGCCCGGTGTTCAGGATCCGGAGAGGGTGAAGATGCTATTGCGTGGACAGTCCAAGCTGGAGCTTGTTCACGTTGTTGGTCCTCCTAGCCCCGCGCCGTCCACCACGTACAGTTCTGAGGAGGAAGCTAAAGCCTCTCTTGGTGGGACCGTTCCGACGAACCGCCGGGTCCTTCCTTATAAGGAACGAGTCGAGCGAACCGGAGACACTACGGACCAAAAAAATCAGGACAAGCCGACGAGATGGGTTGTAGTCGAGGCTCCTGCGATTATCGATGGTACTCAGTTGAGAACTGCTACAGCCGTAAATTCTCGCGGCGGGCGGAGCGAACAGTACGAAATCAACTTCTCTTTGAAAAAAGATGGAGCTGAAAAATTTGGCGCATGGACCGGTAGCCACATCAACGAGTACATGGGCGTGGTTCTAAACAGCGAGGTTCAGTCGATCGCCTATATTAAGTCGCAGATCTTTGACTCCGGCATGATCGAAGGAAGCTATACAAAACAATCTGCTGAGGATCTGGCACTCGTCCTTCGTTCCGGTGCGCTACCGGCGCAGATTGAATATCTCGAAGAACGTACAGTGGGGCCGAGCCTTGGAGCCGATTCAATTCGCGCTGGAGTGAGGGCGTCGCTCGTCGGTTTGTCGCTCGTCATATTCTTCATGTTGATCTACTACCGCGGTTCAGGCGTTAACGCAGTAGTCGCTCTAGTGCTGAATATGATTCTGATGCTTGCAGGTTTGATCATCTTCGGTGCGACTCTAACGCTGCCAGGCATCGCCGGAATCATTTTGACAATCGGTATGGCGGTTGACTCCAACGTTCTTATTTTCGAACGCATCCGAGAGGAACTGCATACCGGAAAAACCATCCCATCCGCGGTCGATCATGGATTTGATCGGGCGTTTGTCACCATTATCGATACACACGTAACTACAATCGTATCGTCATTGTTCTTATTCGTGTTTGGCACAGGCCCAATTCGTGGCTTCGCAGTCTCGCTGGTGATCGGATTGCTAGTGAACCTGTTTTCGGCCGTTTACGTTTCACGCACCATTTTCATGTGGGAGCTCTCAAGGAAACGGAAAGTAGAATCGCTTAGTATCTGATCGAATAGTAAGAGTCTTCATATGCTTCAAATGTTCAAAACAGTCAACGTTGATTGGCTGAAGCACAGAGCTTGGTTAATTGGTCTTTCCGTTGCGCTGATGTTGGCAGGACTAGCCTCTGCCATCATCCGCCAGGCTACAGGTCATCAGCCTTTTAATCTTGGAGTTGATTTCAAAGGCGGCACGGTCATCACCGTTAAGTTCAAGCAACGTCCTACAGACGACGCTATAAGAACAGCACTGACGAGTCAGTCCGTGCGGGATGCCATTGTCCAACCGGTGACTGACAAAAACGATACCGTGCTAATCAAGTTGCCACTTGAAGGCGAGACAAGCTCGGTCGACGCAGGCAGAGATCAAGTTCGAAAGGCACTGAATAATTTTGGCACTGAAGCTCAACCGAACTTCGAACTCGAGGCGGATCCTTCGGCGGCTTACAAGATCGTTGGTACTGACGCTGTCGGCGCTGTTGCCGGAGCACAACTGCGCAACAAGGCGATCGCTGTTACGTTGGCGGCTCTCGTTGGAATTCTCGTCTACATCGCGATGCGGTTTGAGTGGACCTACGGAGCAGCGGCTGTGATCGCTGTTTTTCACGACGTGCTCATTACGCTCGGATTCTTCTCAGCTTTTCAATTGGAAGTAAGTCTGACAGTCATTGCAGCGCTGCTTACACTGGTTGGATTCTCGGTGAACGATACAATCGTCGTCTTCGATCGAATTCGGGAGAATCGCAAGCTGAATCGACGAGATTCTCTCTACAAAATAACCAACGACTCGATAAATCAAACACTCTCAAGAACCGTTATAGCTAACGGCCTCGTATTTTTATCGGTCCTGGCATTAGTGCTGTTTGGTGGAGATGTGCTGCGGGCGTTTTCGTTGGCTCTCTTCATTGGCGTCATTTTTGGTACTTATTCTTCAATCGCAGTGGCAAGCCCGATCATGGTGTGGTGGGAACAGCGGATCGACGCGGCTAATCGAGCCGCGACCCTGGCGTATAACCGACCTGCAAAAAGTGGAGTTCAAAGCGCGGTTAAGTCGTCAGCGAGAGGGGCCGTGGCATCCCATGCGGCTAAAGGATCACCCGGCACTGGGCGCGCTTGATACTGTAGTTTTCTTTACTAGTTACGGAACTTGATGGCCAGAATGGTTGTCTAATTACCGCTTGACTTTGAAATGCCAAGCGACATAGACTGCGACCGTTGCTGGCCAATTAAATAACTCAAGAGTCGACCCTGCGTGTGTGGAAAGTAGTTGGGCGCGGCGGCAGTCTGTTGAGCACAGGCCGGCGAGTTTTTTCTCGCACAGCGGCTGCAAGTCTAATCGGTGTGCTCAATATCGCAACAGCTGCTGTTTCCCCTTCACTCTTGAAACGACACTCTAGCGGGCAATTAGAGTCGGCGTTTGAGAAAAACAATTTGTAATTAACCCCTGATCCATTTGGCGCCGGAATTGGGAGGACAATTTACATGTTCGATAATCTAGTTGAGTCTAGTTCGCACAAGAAAGATATCGAGCGGAAGGGCTCATTTATTGTCGGCACCGCGGTCATCTACGGCGTGCTGCTGCTCACCTTCTTTGTCGCAGGTATTTACTGGTACGACAATAAGCTCGGAGAAATGGAACTTGAGCTCACCACACTTGTCGCACCCGTGCCGGTCCCGCAACAACAGAAACAGCCAGAGCATAAGGAGGAAGCGAAGCCGCAAAAGGTTGAGCAGAATGTTGACGTTCGCAAAGAGCTTGTTGCTAGCGTCGATGAAAGCAGGCTGCCACCAAAAGAGATCTCGGCAAAAGCGAGTGATGTTCCGCCCGTCCGACGTGGCGTTACTACGGTAGTTGGTAACAGCGATTCAAATGCCGCAGCTCCCATGCCGGCTGGACCAGGGAGCGGAAACGTAGTTACCGCGCCAGCTAAGGTCCAGATCGCTGACGAACCGCCACCACCTGAGGCGCCCAAACCAACCCCACCGCGTGCTCCGATTTCAGGTGGCGTTCTAAACGGCAAGGCCATCAGTCTTCCGAAACCACAATACCCGCAGATCGCTAGAGCAGCACATGCTTCGGGAACCGTGACGGTCCAGGTGCTGATTGACGAAAACGGAAACGTGGTCTCAGCGCATGCGGTATCCGGTCATCCGCTGCTGCAGGCTGTGGCAGTGCAGGCCGCTCGCGGGGCAAGGTTCTCCCCAACGAAGCTTTCGGGGCAGCCGGTCAAGGTAACCGGTGTCATCACATACAACTTCGTGGCGCAATAACGCAGAACATCGACATTCCTCGGGCTGCGACGGCACGCGGCCCGAGAACGACCGTCTCTGCTCGCTATTAAACTAATAAAAACTATTGGAGGGGTCACCGTGACAATGCTAACGAGTCTTTTAGGAACAAAAGCCCTGGGACTTCTGATACTTTTCCAAGACGCTGCACCCAGCCCAGCGGACGCAGCCGCTCAGAATACATTCACTCTTACGGAAATGGTCAAGAACATGGGCGGCGTCGCCATCGCCGTCGTTATCGTGCTCCTGATCATGTCGGTATATTCAATCGCGATCATGGTTGAACGCTACCTGACTTATTCCGCTGCCAAGAAGCAATCACGTGAATTTGCTCCACGTGTTGCCCAGGCTTTGAAGAACGATCGCATCGAAGAAGCGATCAATATCAGCGACAAACATCGCAAATCGCACCTCGCAATGGTCGTTAGCAGCGGCTTGCAGGAGTTCCGCGCACACGAAGCATCCTCGGACATTTCCGGTGATGAGATTGAAGCGTCGAAACGTGCGCTTCAACGCGCTATCGCGATCAAAACAGCAGAATTCAAGCGTGGCCTGTCTGGTCTTGCGACCATTGGTTCAACGGCACCGTTCGTCGGTTTGTTCGGAACCGTGTTCGGCATCATCAACGCATTCCGCGGAATGAAAAATGCGGAGTCAGCTGGTATCGCGGCCGTCGCCGGCGGTATCTCTGAAGCGCTGTTCACCACCGCTCTCGGATTGTTAGTAGCGGTGCCCGCGGTGTGGCTGTTCAACTATTTCACCGGTAAAGTTGATGGTTTCGTAGTTGAGATGGACAATTCTGCATCTGAATTGGTCGACTACTTCATCAAGAACCGCACGAAACAGTTAAAAGCCTAACTCGCGTGATCTAATCGGCCGGCGGGCAGTAGTTTCTGCGTCTGCTCGCCGCGACGCGGAAGATCTGAAGGGAGATTTGCTATGGGAATGGCAGCCGGAGGCGGCGGAGGCGTTCAGTCAGAAATCAACGTAACTCCGATGGTTGACATCATGTTGGTGTTGCTGATCATCTTCATGGTCGTCACACCGTTCCTTCAGCAGGGCATCACCGTTGCACTGCCGAAGAACATGAACAATCCAGACGTTGATCCCAACATCATTAAAGAATCATCGATCGTGATCTCAATCCCGAACGACGGCGAGTACTACCTCGCAAAGAAGCGCCTACAGAAAGAACAGCTGGCGGATGAAGTCGATAAGCTGCTCGAGAAGATCAAGAACGAGCAGGATAAGATCGTCTATATCAAGAGCGGCGTCGGTGTCAGTTATGGCGACGTCGTGAACGTCATCAACGAGGTTCGAAAGCTGGGCGTCGATAAGATTGGCCTCGTCGCTGACAAAAAGAAAAAGGGCGCGGCAGCAGCGCCAGCGTCTTAACGGATAAAGAGGAGAATTCCAGATGTCTGTGTCTGCTATGGGTGATGACGGTCATGAGAAACGGAGCACTACTACTGCGGTACCGTATATCAATGTGACGCCGTTGATTGACGTCCTACTGGTGTTGCTGATCATCTTCATGGTTGTAACACCACTGAAGCCAAGTCGTTTCAAGGCTGATATTCCGACACAAAGAGATCCAAACGAGGATCTCAGCAAACTCAAACCCAATCCGCTCACGCTTGTCGTGTCAATCTCCCCTGATCTGCAGATTAAGCTCAATCAGGACTCGATGGGTTCCGTGAATGACACTGGGGCACTCTCGACGCGTTTGGCGCAGGTGTTTAAGGAAAGAGCGCAAACTCACGCATACAGACCAGACATGGCAACGAGAAGCGACGTCAAGGAAGAAGACCGCATCGAGAAAACCGTGTTCGTGAAAGCTCCGCGCGCGGCTAAGTACGGCGACGTCGTGAAAGTCATCGATGCAATAAAGGGTGCTGGAGCCACCCCAGTTGGGTTGCAAGTAGACGATCTGCCTTAATAAACATGCGTGGGGCTCGGTCACAAAGGTGACCCAGTTTTTGGACCAGGCCGTCGCATGAAATGGAGTCACGGATAAATGAAACTCTCTCAGTCCTGGATCGTCCTTGCTTTGGCGATCCTCGTTGCCAGTAGTTCAGGTTGTGGCGTAGTCAACCGGATTCGAGCGAAGAACGAGTTAAACGAAGCGGCGCGAGCTTATCGCGAAGGCCGGTTCCCTGACGCCGAACAACACTCACGTAGAGCCGCCGAGCTGGATCCGGACAATAAGACCGCCCCGATGTTTATCGCTCGGACGATCCATGCTCAATATCGCCGTGGCGTTCAGACACCCGAGAACATCGCGAAAGCAAACGAGGCGATCACCGCTTATCAAAACATTCTCGATAAGAACCCAAAGGACGAAGAAGCCTACAAAGCAATAGCCGATCTTCACGGTGAGACTAAGGAAGAGGCAAAGTAGCGCCACTGGATCTCGAGTCGAGCCGCAAATGACACAGTGGAACCGGAGAAGCGCGCTGAAGCTTATATCGTTCTTGCAAGCAAGGACTGGGATTGTTCATTCAAGATGACGGAGCTGCCGGCGAACAAGACCACTACGATCGATCCTTCCAACAACAAAGCGACAGTCTCCTACAAGAAACCGAGCGACCAGAAAGAATTCGATACCGCGCAGCAATGTGTGAAACAAGGTCTTTCGGAAGCGGAGAACGCAATCAAGTTTGATCCGAACAACGAGTCAGCCTGGTCGTACAAGACGAACTTGTTACTCGAAGCGGCAAAGCTAGCTGAGATGGACGGCAAGTCCGATACGAAAGCCGATTATCAAAAGCAATATGAAGCCGCTTTGAAGCGCACCACTGAGCTCAATGTCGCCAATCAGAAGCGAAAGGAAGAGCAGGAAGCGCAAAAAGCTGCCTCGCCACCGAAAGGCTGAAGCTTAACGAATTGCTAGTCAATAGGTGATGTCCGGTTTCAATGCCGGGCATCACCTTTTTGTTCTGGGTATCCCGCGCGACTTCTTCTTCAACGCATTTTGTTATACTGATTCCGTCGAAATATTCAGATTTTCGCCGTATTTGCAATGATCCGTATTGAAGACATTATCGATAAGGTCGGACGAAATCACGCGCAGGCTGACCTCGATCTCGTCCGTCGCGCATACCTCTTCTCTGCGCGGGAACACAAAGGGCAGAAGCGAGCATCGGGTGAGTCGTATCTAGTTCATCCTCTCGAAGTCGCAAACATCCTTGCCGATCTCAAACTTGACGAAGTGTCCGTGGCGACAGGCCTGTTGCATGACGTTGTTGAAGACACGCTCGTCGATCTCGATACCATCCGCCATTACTTCGGCGAGGAGATCACTCACCTGGTCGACGGCTTAACTAAGATTGCGCAGATCAGCAATATCTCTCGCGAAGAGCAACAGGCTGAGAATGTGCGGAAGATGCTGCTTGCGATGATCGACGACGTTCGGGTCGTCCTTGTGAAGCTCGCGGATCGACTTCACAACATGCGCACGCTGCATTACCTGTCGCCAGAGAAGCGAAGACGCATCGCCGAAGAGACAATGGAGATCTTTGCTCCAATCGCGCACCGTCTTGGTATGGGTAAGTTGCGCGGTGAGCTTGAAGACCTAGCCTTCCGTCACCTTCATCCCGAAGACTACAGAGAGCTGGCCGAACAGCTGGAGAAACGGCGACCCGAGAACGAAGCATTTCTCAAAGGCGTCACTGCGCGAATCGAAGAGAAGATGAAGGAGGCCGAGGTCCCGTTCGTCGTTGTAGAGGGACGTGTAAAGCGACTTTATTCCATCTGGAAGAAACTGAAACATCAGCGCATCAGCCTGGACCAGGTTTACGATCTCGTTGCCGCCAGAATCATTACGCCTAACGAAATCCGTCATTGCTACGCCGCGCTTGGTGTCGTTCACCACAACTGGAAACCTGTTCCTGGTCGTATCAAAGATTGGATAGCAACGCCGCGCGACAACCTGTATCAGTCGCTGCACACATCTGTGATTGGCTCCAACAGTCAGTCGTTCGAAGTCCAGATTCGCACTGAAGACATGCATCAGATTGCCGAGGAAGGTGTCGCTGCTCACTGGAAATACAAGGAAGGGAAGCGAGGGGCTCGTGACGATGATCAAGCGCTCCAGGCACTTCGTTCGTTGGTTGAATGGACACAGGAAGTAAAAGACTCGAAAGATTTTCTCGATTCACTTAAGCTCGATCTATACCCGAAAGATGTTTATGCCTTCACCCCAATGGGCAAGGTGATTCAACTTCCACGTGGCGCCTCAACTGTCGACTTCGCCTACATGATCCACTCGGAAGTAGGTAACACTTGCACCGGCGCCCGCATAAATGGCCGCATGGTGCCTTTGCGAACTCAAATTCAAAATGGCGACGTCGTCGAGATTCTTACCAGTTCCAATTCGCATCCATCGCGCGATTGGTTGAATTTCATCGTCACCTCGCGTGCCCGGAACCGCGTTCGGCACTGGGTAGCGGAACAACAGCGTGCTGAGTCGATCGACATTGGTCGCAAGCTGTTTGAAAAAGAAGCCGTACGTTTTCAGTTGTCTCCTAAGAAGCTGTTAAGCGATAGCGATGGTGAGATGAAGCGCGTTGCAAGTGAATACGGTTATGGCCGCGTGGACGATCTGCTGGCGGCAATCGGGTATGGCAAGCTCGTCCCACGGAATGTGATCGCGAAGTATCTTGGACCAGAGCAGTTTGAGCAGCTGGATAAGCAAAAGGAGTCGCGACTAAGAAGCGGAGTGCGTGCGGTCAAGCGACTCATTCGGCTTGGCGACGATTCGATCGTCGTCCGCGGCGTTGACGATTTGATGGTGACGCGCGCTCGCTGTTGCAATCCGCTGCATGGTGAAGACATCATCGGTTACATCACGCGTGGCAAAGGTGTGGCCGTGCACACGAAGCGTTGCAAAAACGTCGACCAGTTGATGGTCAATCGCGAACGTATCGTTGAAGTTGAGTGGGCGGGACGACCAGAGAAGACAGCATACGCAGTGAAGTTGTTGGCCATCACTGAGAATCGCACCGGAATGATCGCAGGGATCACCGGCGCGATTTCTGACATGAAGACAGGTATTCGTGACGCACGCGCGTCGGTTAACGACGAGAGAGGTCACATCGAGGTGACGGTCGAAGTGTTTGATGTGAAGCACCTCGATCGTGTGATTGGCTCCATCAAGGGTGTGCCGGGAGTACTGGACGTCGAACGAATGCAGGGAGCCGCGTGATTCGCTTCGCCTGATCCAAAGTTGCTCTCAGAGCCGGCTTCGCCGATTGGTCTGAGGCGATGGCTGCGCCTCTCCGTAACGTGCTTCTTCCGTTTAGCATTCGCCATTCAGTACCGTTCGCGGTAGCGAATGGCCAATACTCAAGATCCCCATTAGACATATCCTGCGTTGGTTGAGCGGTTGGCCATTCGCTACCGCGAACGGTACTGAATCGCCGTCAGCGTGGCCATTTGCGGCAGCCGACAGTGGAGCAAAAGTCAAAGCTAGACATCAATTGGAAGGAGCCGGTGTTTCTTCGTTTGGTATCACAGTGACGTTGACCAGGAAGCACAGACTTATATGCATCGTGGTCGTGACGTTAATTCTGTTCGGCTTTAGCTGCTGGTGCTTCTATTTATCGGCAAAGTATTTTGACGCAGGAATAATGTATGTAGCGGTGGTGTCCAGCAATCCGAACCCGCCAGAATCTGCTAAGGCGCTGGGACACTATTCGATGGAGAAGTCAACAAACTGGCTACGGGCAGGCGTTGCTTTTTTTGTACTGACGATTACGTCGCTCATCATTAGCATCGCGTGGTTCCGGCGGACTAGAGTTAAAGCCTGCTAGGAAAAATTCTTTGCATTTCCCCTGGTTTTGCCCTCTGCAAGCCCATCTGCTAGAATCCCACCTTTGTTTTCGCAAGCAAAAATATTCGAGTTGAAACTGTGAGAACCCCTGTAAAAACCGACCGAGCTCCGGGTGCAATTGGCCCCTATTCACAGGCGATTAAAGCCGGCGGCTTTGTGTTTGTTTCTGGTCAGATCCCAATCGATCCAAGCACCGGACAATTTGTCGCAGGCGGAGTGGCTGAACAGACCGAACAGGTGCTGAAGAATTTGTCGGCCGTGCTGGAGGCCTCGGGGACCAGTCTGGCGCGCGTAGTGAAGACAACCGTGTTTCTCGCCGACATGAGCGATTTTGCGGCGATGAACGAAGTATACGGAAGGTTTTTTACGAATGAACCTCCGGCGCGCGCGACCGTTGCCGCTGCCGGGCTGCCGAGGGATGCTCGAGTCGAGATCGAACTGGTGGCGCTATTGGAAGGTTAAAAAACACACCGGCGCAAACGCGCCGGTCTGAGTTTGAAAGCGGATCGTTGTTAGGCAGCCTTTGCGACTTTGCCGGCTTTGATACAGGTCGTACAGACCTTCATCCTGCGGGCGCCGCCCTGTGGCAACTGAACTCGTATCGACTGCAGATTTGGATCAAACCGGCGTGGAGTCCGGTTGTTTGCGTGAGATACGTTATTTCCGAATTGGGGCCCTTTGCCGCAAACTTCGCAACGTTTCGCCATTATTTTGCACCTCTGACTTAGTTCGGGTTTCGTGATGAACGGGTTCCTGCATGCAACAGCAGCGAAGACTCGCGTCATCGAAATCGAGTTTTATAGCAAACGATTTTCCACATCGTCAAGCAAGCAGGCTGCTCGTGAATGGGCCTCGTCGGCGTGTGGACCTAAAGGAGTAGATTGAAAGTGCGCAAATTCGCAAAATTGTTAACGCTGGTTATTTCCCTTTCCGCCCTGTCTGTCTTGTTGACGGCTTGCAGCGGCGGCGGTGCTGCCGAGAATCGCGATAGCACGATCGCCGCAACCGTTAATGGCCGCAATATTCTTCTCAAAGAAGTCGAGCGGAATATGACGCAACAGGCTGGCGGCAATGTGACCAAGTTGTCACCGCTGGAGCTCGCGCAAGCAAGATTATCGGTCCTGGAAAAACTGATACAGCGCGAGGTGTTGTTCCAACGTGCTGAACGAGAGAAGCTGCTGCCAACAGAAGACCAGATCGACGGCGCTATCAACCAGCAGAAACAGCAGACCGGAATGACCTCCGAGGACTTTGAAAAGAGCCTTCGTGAACAAAACGTCTCGATGGAAACACTGCGCGAAGAGGCGCGGAAGGATCTTGCCATTGCCAATCTTCAGGACAAGTACAGTGGCAAGATAAGTATCAGTGATAAGGAAGTCGAAGACTTTTACAACAATAACCGTCAGCAGTTTGTTAATGCGCGTGGGGTAGCGCTCGCGATGATTGCCGTCGACCCGGCGGACAACAGCGGTTCCGGTATTGCCGATGACGCTAAGAACGAAGCTGATGCGAAGTTAAAGATCGATAGCATCTATCAACAGCTACAGGGGAAAATGGATTTCGCGACCGTAGCGCGCGCAAAGAGCGAAGACATCAACACGCTGGCTCGCGGAGGCGACATTGGCTTTGCCACTGAAGAGGATCTGAAGAACAACAGTTTCCCACCTGAGCTCGTCGCTCGCTTCTTTGGACCAATGCAGGTTGGAGAGTACACCGAGCCTATCAGATTCAATAGCGGCAAGTGGTACATCTTCAAGCTCGCAGAGAAGCGATTGGAAACACAAAACCTAACGCTTGAGAGTCCGGGCGTCAGACAGCAGATCACTCAGGGACTGACCAATGAACGCAAACGCATTCTGAACGCCGCATTGCTCGAGGTGGCGATGAATGAAGCGAAGGTTACTAACAACCTCGCTGCGCAGATGCTGAACAATCCGGGTAATCTCGGTTTGCGACCGGCTGCGCCAGGTGCCGCTACTCAAGCAGCCCCCGCAGCTAGTCAAGCGCCAAGTGCGACGCAGACACCTGCGCCGGCAGCGGCGTCACCAAGTCCCGCTCGTTCATCAGCATCCCCGGCGGGATCACCGAAGAAGTAGTCTTGGAGTGCGGTGACCTGTCACCGCTTTGAAGGTGAATCTGATAAAAGCGTCGACAGGTCGGCGCACTCCAAAAGCGGGTGTGGGAGAGCAACTTAAAAACTCCCCGCCCGCTTGGCTTTTGCAAACCTATAATTGTGCTGTTTCGACTTTCAGATGTTCATAAATCCTACGGCGTGCAAGACGTGTTGCGCGGCGCTTCGCTCCAGATAAATGCTGGAGAACATGTCGGCCTGGTCGGTCGGAATGGAGCAGGGAAAAGTACCGTCTTTCGCCTGGTTGCTGGAGATGAAGTTGCTGATCGCGGCGATGTTGTGCGATCCAAGGCAGTCCGGCTTGGTTTTCTGGACCAGCACATAAAATTCGAACCAGGTTCAACTGTTCATGAATCGGCACTCGCGGCTTTTGGTCATCTTCAACAGATTGAGCACGAGATGCACGAGCTCGAGCATCGGATGGCTGAGGTCACAGACGATCTCGACAAGATACTCGAGCGCTACAGTGATCTTCAGCACGAGTTTGAACGAGAAGGGGGCTTCGAATACGCAGCAAAAGCAGAAGCAATTCTGCAGGGCGTCGGTTTCGATCGCGAAATGTGGTCCATGGAGACTGAGACGCTTTCCGGTGGCCAGCAGAATCGGCTCGGCTTAGCACGGCTTCTACTTGCCGCCCCGGATGTTCTATTACTTGATGAACCGACAAATCATCTGGATGTTACTGCCGTCGAATGGCTCGAAGAGTTTCTTCACGACTATCCGTCCGCGTATGTGATCATCAGCCATGATCGCTATTTCCTCGATCGTACCTGCGGCAGAATCATCGAGCTCGAGCACGGACGTGCAACCAGTTACACGGGCAATTATTCCGATTTTCTGATCGAGCGAGAAGAACGCCGCGAAGCTCAACAGCGTGCGTACGACAATCAGCAACAACTCATCGCCAAGACCCAAGAGTTCATTCGCCGCAACATCGCGGGGCAAAAGACCAAGCAGGCAAAGTCACGGCGCAAGATGCTCGAACGTCTCGAGCGGATCGATGCGGTTACCGTTGATCAGTCATCCGGGGATTTTCGACTGCAAGCGATCGAGCGCACCGGTAATCATGTACTCACCGTAACGAAGGCTGCGATTGGTTACGGTGACAATGTTCTTGCTCGCGATATCAGCTTTATCCTTCGTCGCGGCGAATGTTTAGGCATCATTGGTCCAAACGGATCCGGCAAGACTACTTTTCTGCGTACGATACTGAAGAAGATCGACCCGCTTGACGGTGAAGTACGTTGGGGGACCAAAGTACAGATCGGATATTACGCGCAGCAGCTTGATGATCTTGATGACAGGAACGAGATCATCATGGAGCTGCGACGCGTCGCGCCATCGAATACGACTGCCGGTGAACTGCGTTCGTTTCTCGCGAAGTTTCTGTTTACAGGTGACGATGTCTATAAGCATGTGCGCGATCTTTCAGGTGGCGAGAAAGGAAGACTCGCTCTCGCAAAATTGATCTACTCGCGTGTTAACGTACTGGTGCTCGACGAGCCCACTAACCATCTCGATATTCCATCGCGCGAAGCGCTGGAAGAGGCTTTGTCGGCATACGAAGGGACGATCGTCACGATCAGTCACGATCGATATTTTCTCGACAAGGTTGCGACGCAGATTCTTTCGCTCGATGGTGCGGGTCACGCCGAGCATTATGAGGGCGACTACACTGAATACCACGATTGGAAAGCCTCATCGAACGGACGAGAGAACTTTCCAAAGAGTTCTACTGTCGACAATCTTGTCGAGACCGTAACTCCCGTTGAACGAATTGAGCCGTCGAAGCAGGAAGAAGTAAAAACACCGCGGGGCAAGAAATCGAAAGTCGCCGCGCCGGCAAAACCTGCGGTAAAAGTAATCAAAAAGAAACAATTCGACGTGCGTACTTCTGAATTGATTGAGTCGGAGATCGCCGTGGCCGAGAAGAGGCTCGAAGAAATATCCGCGCAAATGGCTTTGCCCGAAGTTGCGCGGGATCCCCAACAACTGATCAAGCTTGATGAGGAGTACAGAGAAGTTGAGTCGCGCCTGAAGGTTTTATACGAGGAATGGGAAACAGCAGCTGCGCAGAAGACTGGGTGACGGAGAAAAAGGATGAAAAGATCCATCGCGTTCGCAACGTTGTTGTTAATTGTGACAACGACTCTGGCCGCACAGGAGCAAAATGTGCAGATCAAACCTGAAGGAGATTGGCGGGGCACTCTAGATGCCGGAGTCGCCAAGCTCGATCTGGTTATTCATATCGTCAGGAAAGACTCCACGCTGAGCGCGACTCTCGACAGCCCAGATCAGGGAGCAACAGGTCTCGCTGTTGATTCGATAACTCTGAACGGCAAGACTCTACGGTTTGAAATGAAATCATTGGGTGCGGAATATGAAGGCGTCTTCAGCATCGATGGGTCGAAAATTGAGGGTGAATTTCGTCAACAAGGGGTAAAGTTTCCGCTCACGTTCAAGCGCCCAGGCCAGGGCGAATCGCAGAATAGTTTAATCTTACAGAAGGTCGACGTTGGTGGTCACAACCTGAATTTGCTTATTGGCGGTCAGGGATCACCGGCTGTGATATTCGAAGGCGGCTTCGGTACAGGGATCGCCTCCTGGTCCACAGTGCAAAAGGAGGTCGCAGCATTTGCGAGAACAGTTTCATACGACCGAGCTGGCCTCGGACAATCCGACTTGGGACCAAAGCCACGATCAGCCAAACAGATTGCAACTGAGTTACATGTCGCTTTAGATAAGGCGGGAGTGAAACCGCCCTACGTCCTCGTTGGCCATTCGTTCGGTGGAATCTACGTTCGAGTGTTCGCTGATATGTATCCAAGCGAAGTAGCAGGAATGGTGTTAATCGATCCTTCCCAGGAGAATTTTAACGACTGGCTGAAAAAGAATCAGGCCGCTCGTTTGAAGGAAGCAGAAGCCGAGATTGCCAAAGCCCCAGAAGGTGTTCGCGCGGAGGGCGCAGCTACTGAGATTTCGTACGCGGAGGCCCGCGCTACAAAAGTTCCTCCTCGTATTCCCGTAACACTTCTCAGTGCCACCGAAGATCAAACGATGCCTGCGGAGGCACACACCGTGTGGATCGAAAAGCACAAAGAATGGATCGCAACAGTGCCCGGTGGGAGGCACCTGGTTGTCGAAAAAACGGGACACTTCATTCAGGCGCAACAACCGAAGCTCGTGATCGACACGATTCGAGAGACGTTGAATAACAAACGTTAGGGTTCAACGCTTTGCTTGTTGTCAGGTCTAATCATGTAAATCGTGTAAATCCTGTCTAAGAGCTCTTCTTGACACTCGCACAAGCGCTTTGCTACTTTCGGGCCTCGCCGAAATGCAATCAAGTTGGACGAAATCGACTGCGTTCTGGCGTTTGAAAAACTCACTTGTAGGCGCGTAGCTCAGGGGTAGAGCACTACCTTGACACGGTAGGGGTCTGCGGTTCAAATC
>JBKPMX010000075.1:0-30666 GCA_046765655.1 Acidobacteriota bacterium | reverse complement strand
GTTTGGTACTTTGCTATTGGTGCGTTGTGTTTTGTCCTTAGTGCTTTGTGCTGAGCTAACTAAGAACAAAGTACTAAGTTCAACCTGCGGACATTATTGCGCGGCGCGCTTCCTCTGTCTACGTCTAGGTGTATGCCCGTTGTTGCTCTCGCGTTTTGGAGCACGAGTGCGAAACCCGCGGATGATCCTTTCCGGGCCGTGCGCTGGTTGCTCGTTTGATCTAACCATCTCGGCAAAGAGATCTACATCGTAATCAGCCTCACGCGACATCTCTTCGCGAATCGTGTGTAGCACTTCTAAGAATTTAGGACGACGATACATAATTTTTAGATTTTAGATTTTTGATTGAAGGCTTGGTCGACGAGTCAATGAGACGGAAATCTCAATGAACAATCTTCAATCAACAATCTTCAATTCCGTTGCCTCCGATACGAGAAACTCCGGCGTCACAATCATGGGCACGTAGAAACCTGCCGCAGTATTGAATAATCGGATCCTTGCCTGTCGACGCACGTTTGCCAGGTGGCCGAAGTTCCAAGTCACCAGGTAATCGATCTTGTGGTACGACGCAATGGCCACATGCATCGCGTCAGCGATGTATTTCCGATGGAAGATACCGCGCGAGATGTAACCCTCTGCAAGAATCGCGGCTTCTTCCGTGAGCTCCACCTGCTCCAACGAATCGATCAACTTTAAGTACGACGATCGGTGCGGTTCCGGAACTCTGCCCAACTCAGAAGTCACCAGTGGTGAAATGACGGCGCGATAGTCTGCCATCTCATGCTCCCACCAGCGGATCGTCAGATCACGGCGAAACGGTTCACCGTTATCGAGATAGGCGCCTACAATCGATGTCTCTAGGTAAAGACTCTGCTTCATGGCGTTGTTGCGACTTCAGGGTTGATGTCTGGCGTCTTCCCTTTTTGATACAAAGGCTCGAGACGCAAAGCGCCCCGCGCGAAATCGAAATAGACCCTGAAGTTTCTTAAGAAGTTGCCGCCCAGTATGCCGCTCTGTTTGAAGCCCGCGGTCTCATTTACGGGTTCCAGATCCAAAACTGCTGCATTGATTTTTTCTAACTTCGTCACCCCGAGACCCACTTTCGGAAGCTGCACCATCATGACGTTCTCAGTGACTCCAGCGGCTCCAAACACCCGCATCTTTGAAGGCTGAAGTAAATCATTCAACGCCTCTTCCTGCGAAAGTTTTTCTGAGACAACCGTAATGCTAGCGGCCGTATCGATGATGAAATTCAACGGCTTCTCAAAACCGTCAAGCGCCACCTCCCCGCTTAAGAAACCGCTGGATGTTGTGCGAAGCGGAACTTCAATGACGCTGTCATTCGGCGAGGCCGGTGCAAGTGCCTGTTGCCCTTCACCGCGGCGAACCGTGGTCCATGCTTCCATCACATCGTTCTGGTTCTGCTTGATCAAAGTCATACGCCGGACGCCGTAATCGATAGACGTAAGGAACCTCGAGACGACGGATAGACCGAGATATCCATCAACTGGAACAGCGGTGTCGAAGAAGTGACGAATGTAAACGGGCACGTTCTCAACCCTGACGTCTCCGATGTCGAGTGAATGCAGGTAGCCATAAACGATCTCAAACTTACCACCACCACCAACTGCACGCGCCAGCCCACCTCGAGCAACGGGTTTCATCCCTAGCCGCTTCGCTGTGTTAAATGAAATGACTGACATGCCGGAACCCGTATCGAGGACAAAACGGTACGGGTCCTTTTCACCGTTGAGTCGCACTTCGAGAATTGGACGGTTGTCGTAAGCCTCAAACGTAATAGATGTTCGAGGCGCTCCGGCTGGGACGTACAGTGATCCTTGTCTGCCGAGATAGCGAAGGAAGGCAATCAAGCCCTGGATGCGCGCGCGCCGATCTGCGTCAGTTTTAGGTGCGATGACCAGGAAGCGCTCATATGCGTCTGCGGCCTCTCTGTAATGTTCACTTCGGGCCGCAGCCTGCGCCAAATTAAAGACGTAATCAGGCTCATCCGGATCGACACTCACAGCTCGCCGCAACTGTGGCAGTGCCATCAGCAACCGATTCTCATAAAAGTCAACCATCGCAAGTCCGGAGATTGCGAGAGCTTCGTTGCCATTGAGTGCCAAGGCCGTGCGAAACTCTTCGACGGAGTTTCGAAAATCTCCGGCCGCAAGAATCGAAGCTCCGAGTAGCGCATGCCCACGCGCAGAAAGAGGATCCAGCATGATCACGCGTGCCGCATGATCGTAAGCGTCTTGAAGATTCCGTTGCTTGAGGAGAGCAAAGCTCAACCCCAGTCGCGCCTGCGTGTCCTTCGAATCTTTCGTCAATTGCTCGCGATATATCTTTTCCGCGGCCTGGTAATCACCCTTGCGGATCGCCTTCTGAGCTTTGCCAAGCGTCTTATTGTCGAAAGCCGCTGTTGGATTGACCGCAGAGATTGAGAGCGAAAGCACAATGGCGGCCACGCCAATGGCCGCCATTCGCTGAAACGATCGGTTGCTGTCAGGCTGCATGATTGACACCTTCTGACGACCTAATCAGAACTGAACTCATGTTAGCACTTTCTGATTGCGAGTCGTCCGACAACCATTTGCTATTCACAAACGGCACTGAGTAAACCGGGGAGAGACTCTTTTAAATCAATGGGGCGAACTACGTCTTGTCCTTCGCGGTCTATTTCAAAATCTCGCCAGTCTTCATTGACCAAAGAACAAGATCCAGTTCGTCAGAATTGATACCTATTGCCTTCGCAAAGCGCAGATACTCTTCTTCGACTTCCAGGTATCTCTTTCGGTTCGCCGGCGGCTTTGCGGTATCGACGACGCCTACTTCAGTCAAACAACGCATCACGTGCTTGTCTAAAATGGCGTGGCCTTTTACTCCGATGTTCCTTAAGAAGTGGCTGGCTTCTTTGTAACCCAGACCTTTTATCTGTTTCTCCTGGGCGAGCCAGTCACGCCGCTCAAAAGGATCGGAGAAGCTGCGCAACCTTTTACGTAGGGCCATATCAAAGTTCGTGCGCAAATAATTCCTTGTGGTCACAATGTAACGCGGCCGGGCTGCGGGAAATCGATGAGCACCGGTTTTCTTCAATACCACTGTCATCTCTTCCGGCCGTCCTTCAAGTAACAAAGAACTCACCGCTGCAACTGAGTTAAGGCCCATGCGAGCTGACGCGCCTGCGGTGAAAATACAGTAGACAAGTTCTTCCCAAAGTCGCGCATCACTTCCTTTGCGCCAAACGTCATCAAACTCATTGAGTCGCTTGCGAATTTCTTTTCGTCGCGCTCGATGAGTGGCAATCACTCGATCAACTGTTACGGGTTCTTGATTGCGTTGCACTGTAGTTTGTCAATGAGGCGATTCTATGAGCCCGTCGGAAAGCTGTCAACGAATCTAGCTTAACCAGTGATCTCCTAGTTTGAACCTCGTTAGGGACGGCAATCATTATCTCCGTACCCTCCGTGCCTCGGTTACCGTAGCAAATTTAAATTATCGACTCCACAATCCACTTCAGTTATCATGCTAGCCGCGGAGCGACCTTACGCAGCTACGCATCCCTGCTCTACCTGAGTGCATCTAAAGCACTCTCTCTTCATAGCCCCCTACTTTGATTTAGTTAGAAAGCGATGGCTGTTTTCGACAAAAATCGGTGGCCATGGAAATCCGTTGCTCGCGCAACAGCGGTTCTGTTTGTGTTCACCATTGCCAGCGTTGCGGGTGCGCAGGAACCTCCGGCGCAACTACCTTCGCCGAGTCCCGCCGTAGTTCAGCCTCAGCAAACGCAAACTCCGGTTTCAACTGCTGAACAGTCGGCTGGATCAAGTGAACGCCCCCTCTATGGTCTGCAGGGCGTGTTAGTCGAAACCCTCGATGGCAAACAAGTAGCTTCTCAGTCGATCGATCAGCAGTTCAATCCTGCGTCCAACGTAAAACTCGCGACTGCCTTAATCGCTTTGCAGACCCTCGGGCCTGACCACCGCTTCGCCACCGGTGTTTGGACCGACGGAACGTTCGACAAAGCCACCGGAAAGATTGAAGGTAATCTCTACATATCCGGCCGCGATCCGTCCTTTCACTACGAACACGCGATCATGATTGCGCGCGAATTGAACAAGCTCGGTATCAAAGAAGTGTCAGGTAATCTGTTCGTTGCGCCGGGCTTCACGATGAACTTCGACTCGTCTGCCCAACGCTCAGGCGAACAGTTGTATGACACGCTCGACTCGACGTTGCGGACAAGCGCAGCAACCAGAGCATGGAACTACGAACGAGCGGTGTTGAGGGATCATGCCACTTTGGAGCCTGTACCCAGCGTTGCGGTAATGGGAGGTGTTGATGTTAGTCCGGTGCCGCCGACAGCTAAACTTCTGCTAACGCACAAGTCGAGCAAGCTCGTCGACATTCTGAAGGTGCTTCTCTGCTACTCAAATAATTTTATGGCGGCGCGGATTGGTGAATCGCTCGGTGGCACTGACTCAGTCCAGCAGCAGTTGATAAATCGACTAGGACTCGGTCCTACTGAGATCCACCTATCGTCACTCAATGGACTGGGAGTGAATCGTGTCTCACCGCGCGTGATGATGAAAATCTTTCGCGAGCTACGAATTGAGCTCGCCAAACACGGCTTGGATCCCTCGGCCATCATGCCCGTAGCGGGCATCGATCCCGGGACGCTTGAAGATCGGTTTACTGGCTTGCAATGGCGTGGAAGTGTAATCGCGAAGACCGGCACACTGGTTAGAACTGACGGTGGAGTTAGTTCGCTGGTTGGACAGATGAAGACTGCCAGAGGCGAAGTGCTGCTCTTCGTTATTATGAATCAAAGCGGCAGCGTGTCGAGGTTCAGGGAAAACCAGGACTATCTCGTAATGTTGGTCCAGAATACGAGAGGTGGTCCAAAGGCTTTTGATTACACGCCTGTGGCAATGGCAATGCAGCTCTCACACACGGAAAGCAGCGTCGCGGCAAGTGAAGAATACGAACCGAAGCCGAAGCAGTAGGACGAGCGCTAAGGGCGAAGGGCCAAGCGCAAAGAGCGAAGTGCTTCGTCGTTTCCGCTTTGCTCTTAGCGCTTAGCACTTAGCCACACAATTGCGCCCCGGCAACCTTGCGATTGCTGGGGCGCTCCGTCCAGTCTGAGCGGCGTGCGGCACCGCACCAGTCGGACGATCTCGAGAACTCGACAAGAGCAGAGGGACCAACCTACTCAATCCCAGAAAATGCCGAAAAGGCACTTGTTTCCCGAGAAGCCCGATGGTTCTCATGTGAACTTCACTTCCCAACGCCGTAACTTAAGGTAACGATTCATTAGCCCCGCATAGGCCACCTCCCAAGGAATTCTTCGATTTATGGGCAGTTTTGCAATGGCACCCGTGTTGCCAAAGAGAAGCGTGGCTGGATCCCTCTCCGTGGATTCCCACCAGTAAGACCGAACTTTTTTGGAGGCCCACATGAAGCTGCGAGCTACTCGCAAAGGCAAAAACGGACGGCGACCGCACGATGGCTTTACGCTGCTCCAGGCAATTATCGTAATGACCGTCGCCATGATCATCAGCAGCGCGACGATTCTCTCGATCCGTGCGGGCCGCCCGGGAATTCAGCTCGCGAACTCGGCGCACCAGCTTGCCGGCTGGCTTGAGCGCGCTCGCGCAGATTCTGTTCGACGAAGACCTGCGCCAGGTAACGAATCTAAAGTTGAGATTCTTGATAACAGAAACTATCGAGTAACCATGGGATTCGGAGGGAGCGGAACTCTAACCTCGCGCACTTTTTCATGCGAAGGTGAAGTCTTGATTATTACGGACCCTGTCGTGATCTCTTTTGATTGGAGAGGCAGACCAACGTTTGGTACCGAAGTTACGGTGGCGTTTCAGAATTCAGCAGGAACAACGCAGGTGGACGTCACCGGGTCAGGCGACGTTACGGTGGGTAGCGAGATCTTCCAGGACGAAGCTATTCCGAATATCAATCTGAATCAGAACATGGGTAGCAACGCTGACGTGTCGCCTGATCCAGTAATTCCGGCAGATCCGACACCGACACCAATAATTGAACAGGATCCGACACCTACACCGACGCCAGGCGGCGGCGCTACAGATCCAACGCCAACGCCAACGCCAACACCACCCGGGAATAGCGGCGATAATGGCAGTCCACATAGCTCGCCGACGCCGACGCCGACTCCAACACCAACGCCGGTGCCGACTCCGACACCAAGTCCGAGTCCATCGCCAGCAGGATGCTCGCCTTCGGTTTCTTCACCGACATTGTCGATCAGGAAGAATGGTGGCTCGGGTAGTGTGGTCCTGAGGCTGGGCAGCGTCGCGGGTACGGTTACTGCTTCTGCTGGTGCAGATAACCTGACCATTTCGCCGTCACCCGTAACCATCGCATCAGGCGGGTTACAACTGTTCACTATTACGTCGCACGGCCCCACGCGAGGAATATTCACGGTGAGGTTTAACACGCCGTGCGGAGTTTCGACAGTTCAAGTGACAGTCACCAACTGATCCGTGGAGACATTTATGCAGATACCGAATTCACATCATCTTGAATCCCAGCACGATCATTTGATTGACGAGCGCTCTGCCGGCTTCACGATTCTCGAAACCTGCATAGCGATGCTGATCATGTTCATCGCCGTTCTCGGATCGGTTTCGCTGTTCGCGTATTCAATTCAGAACAACAGCGGCGCTAACGATCGCGAGTTGGCAATGGCTGTTGCGCAAAAGCAGATGGAACAACTGAGAGACGTTAATTTCACCGATGATACTTTGACTGCAACAGGTCCAGTCAACGCGACATTGACGCGCGCGGGCCGTCCATACCGTGTTACCACGAGTATCGAAGATTCCAACACCGTCAACGGTTTTCCGACGGTTAAGACGATCACGATTCAAGTGAATCCGTTGGGAAGCACTCTCGGCTCCGTCACCTTGCGTGCGGTGCGAACCAGCAATCTCCTGGGACCAAACCGGTAAGCAGTGATGCAACCTAAATTCGAAAGAGGACTTATGGATCAGAAGTCACTGAAGAAAAGTAGCGGCGGTTTCTCGCTACTCGAACTGTTGATTGCGATGTCTCTGACTATCGGCATGCTGGGGATGGCCGCGACTGCGTTGACATCCGGTTTCCGTATTCGCGAGCGCGAAGAATCTGTTACTGACGCGGTTGCAGACGCTCAGCGTGCACTGAACATCATGTCACGGGAAATCGGAAATGCCGGTTTCAACTTATCGACGAACGGCATTGTTCCTGGCGATTCCAATGGGACCAGCATTCGCATACGGTCGAATCTCAACAAGTACGATACGACAGTGGATGATAATAGTCGCAATAACGTCGTCGATTCTGGCGAAGATCTCAAATATTTCATCAACATCGCCAACAACACTGATTACCTCGTGCGCCATGACGAGTTCGCCACCGGTCGGAAAACGACTGTGTTGGCAAATCGTATGGACAGTCTTCGGATTCACTACTTCGCTTCAAAAGTTACGTATGGAACTGCCGACTGCGACATAACGGCACCATCGGCAGCTGAAGTCAGTCCGGATACAGCGCGTTACGTTGTTATCGCCCTATGCGTGCGCATTGCTGCCGCCGGGGTTCCGAACACTGCCGGATATCAGCCAGCTTCCAACGTATTGTTGGTTTCTGACGTGACGTTAAGAAACTCGAATTTGATTCACTACTAACTCGCGAACGCGAGTGCCGCAGTCTGAGGTACGCTGAAAATGGACCAGAAATTCTTCACGAAACAAAACAGTGATCGCAACGCTAATGAACGCGGTGCCGCGTTGATTACTGCGCTATTAGTTTCGACGCTTCTGTTAATCGTCGGCGGCGCGCTAATTATGACCACGAATATTGCACAGGGATTGGCGATCGATTCGACGGCGGAGCTTCAAGCTTACTACTCAGCAGAAGCAGGCGTGAACGCTACGCTGAATATTCTTCGGGGAAATGTTGCGCCAAGTGTAGCGGGAACGAAAGCGACATTTCGTAACGTGGCTGACAACCCGACCCTCACAAATTGGTTGACGTACGGCGCAACGATTGATGGGGTCAACGTGGTTGAGGTTGATTCGGCTCCAACGATGGGGTTCACGGTTACCGTCACAGATCCCGACGCTGCTACGACTCCCCCCGGAAAAGACCCGACCAAGCTGCTCATCCATGCGACAGGCTATGGACCAAGAGGTTCAAAGAAGCAGATGGAAGTGATGGTGACGCGATTCATCTTTGACTTCAGCCCCCAGGCGATGATCATGATGATCAGTGACGATGATCACACGACTCCACAGCCTGGCTTCGCCATTGGTGACAGTGAATCTAAAGACTATTCAGGTTACGACCAGACCGATCCCACAAGGTCACTCCCCGTTTTCGGTGTTACGCATGACAATGACCTCGTGCTTGCAACGAATACAATAGCCGCGTCCAAACCCGAAACTGTCAGCGGTGTTGACAAGGTAACAGAGTTTAGTAATAGCGAGCTGCCGACTTTCCTGCAAAGCGCTGACAACGCGCGAGCATTTCTCAACACTATGCAAGAAAGGGCACAAACAACCGAGCGTTATTTCACCGGAAACACGACTGACATGGGTACTGTCGACAATCCGAAGTTTACGTTCATTGATGGCGACGCCGTTTTGACGGAAGGCGCTGGATTGCTCGTCGTGACCGGAAAGCTCGTCTCTGATGGTAACGTTGGATTCAAAGGGGTCGTTCTGGTTCTCGGAGGCGGAGACTTCGAAAGAAGTGGTACTGGTAACAGCGACTTGTTAGGTGCAATAGTGGTTGCGAAGTTTGCTCGCACAGGGCCCGGACCGTTCCTGGCGCCCACTTTCAGTGTAACCGGCGGCGGCACGGGCTTAACGGCGTACGACTCTAACTCCGTCGATAAAGCCCTGTCTTCAGCTGGAATTAGATCGCTGGGTGTTCGGGAATACTAGTTTAGTTTCCAGGCGACATAGATCTGCCCTTTCCTAAAAACTCAATAATCGTGTGTGCGCGTGTAGCGCTTTGGAAACAGCCGACGCGCTGTTAGGCATTCTCTGCTAAAGAGATGAAAAGCCCTGTCGTGCGAAAAAGTTCTGCGGGTTTCTCCATCTTCGAACTGCTTATTGTTGTGCTGATGGTCGCTTTGATCACCGGTTTCGCGATCGTGCGTTTTAAGACCGGCCAAGTGGCGCTTGCGCGAGTCAATGCAGCCGACGAATTCATGGAGTATCTCGAGCAGGCGCAACTCGATTCATATCGCCGTCAGACAAATAGAGCGGATCAGATGGCGTGTGTCATTGTTCTGGATAACAACAGCTACAGTTACACGGTCGATGCGAACTCCGATGGACGGCTCGATCCTCCAAAGAACATAACCGTCTCTACCGCAAACAGCCTCAGGATCAAGGGTCCTTTTCCGAAGATATTCAGATTCGATTCGTTCGGCAGGATCGTAGACGCAGAGAATAACGTCGTAACGCCACCAGTCGTTGTGTTTTCGAATTCACGCGGAACCAGCACAGTTCATCTATCGACGAATGGCAGACCCGTAGTAGTCCATGGGCCACAACCCGGCATTGGCCTTCAGCGCTAAAAGCTAACTCACTGTGTTATTGTCATCTGGTAAGATGTTGTCCGGCGGCAGCTGTGACATCTTGACGACAGATGACCGACATTCTACTTGTTGAAGACAAAGAGAGTCTGCGTCGCGTACTCCGTCTGACGCTCGAGAATGCTGGTTACAGTGTTACAGAAGCCGAAGACGCTCGCGCTGCCCTCAATCACATCTCCTCCACTCGTCATCGATTAGTGCTCACCGACCTCCGAATGCCGCACGGGTCTGGCCTCGACGTGCTCCGCGCCGCGCGTTCTGCTGACAACGACGTACCAGTTATCGTGATGACGGCCTTCGGCTCAATTGATGAAGCCGTCCGCGCGATGAAGGATGGTGCACATGACTTCTTACAAAAACCTGTCGACTCAAATCACTTGCTACTGCTCGTCGAACGCGCGCTTGAGCAGGCGAGGCTACGCACTGAAAACGTTCTGCTGCGCGAAGAATGGTCGCGGCGTTACGGTTTTCCAAGAATTATTGGCGAGTCGGAGGTTATGAAGCGAGCAGTAGCGGAAACTCAGCGTGTCGCGCAAACTGACGCGACTGTTTTGCTGCTAGGTGAATCTGGTACCGGCAAGGAGTTGTTCGCGCGTGCCGTTCATCACCTATCGAATCGACGCGATAAACCATTTGTTGCGATCAACTGTGCAGCCATTCCCGAAACATTGATCGAGAACGAGTTGTTTGGTCACGAACGCGGGGCCTTCACCGGCGCCAGCGATCGGCGGCAGGGAAAGTTTGAGCTGGCATCGGAGGGCACAGTGTTCCTGGACGAGATCGGGGAACTTCCTTTGGGCGTTCAGAGTAAGTTACTAAGAGCGATCGAAGAGAAAGTCGTCGATCGAATTGGCGGGCGAACACCGATCGCCGTTGATTTACGCATTGTGGCAGCAACCAACAAAGATCTAAAAGCGGCCGTTGACAATGGAACGTTTCGCGGAGACCTCTTCTTCAGGCTCGCGGTGTTTCCAGTTGAGATCCCTCCGCTTCGTGAACGTGACGACGACGTCCTGATGTTAGCCAACCATTTCGCCAATCAAATCGGCAAAGAGTTACGCGGCCGTGAAGCCACATTGAGCGAAACTGCTATCGAAACTATTCGTCGCTACCACTGGCCCGGCAATGTTCGCGAACTCGAGAATGCAATCGAACGAGCGTGCATTCTTTCCGACACCTTGATTATCGAACCAAAGGATCTGGGGATTGCTGAAACCGGAGAAGAAGAATCACCGACGTTAGAACAACTGGATCTCTCGGGAACACTTTCAGATGTTGCCCATCGAGCGCTGCGTTTCGCTGAACGGCGAAAGATCCAATCGGCGCTCGAAGCGAGTTTTGGAAATAAAAGCAAAACCGCTGAAGACCTCGGCGTTAGTTACAAGACACTACTTACAAAGCTGAAAGAATACGATCTCTGATAGATGAAGGATTCCTCCAGTCTGCAAGACACGAATGATTCCGTCGAAAGCGAGCGACAAAACTCGGAACGCGGAACCACCAGCAAATCTCCGAATCCTAACGTCAAAGACTCCGGACTAGGCTTAACAGCTGAGCCGGGCGTGATTGCCGGCGAGACAATTGAACAGGTCGGCGCAAGCACTGGCGATTTTCCAAGCGAGCCTCCCGCCACGCGAGTTGACACGGGCGCCAGGTCCGCATTCTTTGTCGGCGCCGGCATTCTCATCAGCCGCATAGTCGGTCTCATTCGACAGCGCATCTTCGCTCATTACTTCGGTAGCTCCGGAGTAGCAGATGCATTCACCGCGGCCTTCCGTATACCAAACTTCCTACAGAACGTTTTCGGCGAGGGTGCGCTCTCAGCTTCATTTATTCCTGTATACGCGAAGCTTCTGGCACAAGGCGATGAGAAAGAAGCGCGCCGCGTTGCGAATGCGATCCTGGGTTTGTTGGCACTCGTTACAGCGATCATTGTGTTAATTGGTGTCCTTGCCGCTCCCGTTATCGTGACGTTAATCGCCGCCGGTTTTCATGACGAACGGCGCGAACTTACAATCCAGCTCGTTCGCATCTTCTTTCCCGGAGCGGCGCTGCTAGTCCTTTCAGCGTGGTGTCTGGGCGTTCTAAACAGTCATCACAAATTCTTCGTTTCTTACACTGCACCAGTCGCCTGGAATCTCGCGATAATCGCCTCACTGGTTTTTTTCGGTAGTCGAATGGATCTCGCACCGCTTGCTAAAGCTGTGGCTTGGGGATCAGTCATTGGGAGCGCCCTCCAATTTGGCGTACAACTACCGACTGTCCTTCGTTTACTTGAACACTTCAGACCGCAGCTCGATATCAGGAGTCAGAACGTGCGGCAAGTGATCAGGAATTTCTTCCCAGTGTTTATGAGTCGCGGCGTTGTTCAGATTAGCGCTTTCGTTGATCAATTTCTGGCGACATTCCTGGGTGAGGGCGCCGTCGTCGCGCTTACTTACGCGCAGAGCTTGTACACGTTGCCCGTGAGTTTGTTTGGGATGTCAGTGTCGGCGGCCGAACTTCCGGCAATGTCGAAAGCCCTTGGCACTGAGCAAGTAATTGCCGAGACTTTACGGAAGCGACTTGAGCGGGGACTTCAGCGGATTGCGTTTTTCATAGTGCCATGTTCGGTAGCGTTCCTTGGCTTCGGAGATGTTATCGCGGGTGTGCTTTATCAAACCGGGAAATTCACACGCGCCGATTCAATCTATGTTTGGGCCATTCTCGCCGGCTCTTCAATTGGACTGCTCGCGTCAACTCTCGGTCGATTATATTCGTCGGTCTACTATGCGCTGCGCGACACCAAGACACCGCTTCGCTATGCGATTATCCGCGTCGCACTTACAAGCGCGCTTGGTTATCTATGCTCGATTCCCCTCCCCGCCTTGCTTCACGTCGACCTGCGCTGGGGCGCGGCCGGATTGACGGCTTCGGCCGGAATTGCAGGATGGGTTGAGTTCGTTTTACTCAGAAGATCGCTGAACCGTCGCATCGGCCGGACAGGATTGGCAGCGAGTTTCGTAGCGAAGTTGTGGGCTGCCGCGATCGTCGGAACCGGAATCGGTTGGGGCTTCCGCTTCCTGCTCGGCCCTCGTCATCCCCTCATTCTGGCTGTCGTGGTCCTCGGCGGGTACGGCGTTACCTATTTTGCGGTGAGCTTTATGTTCGGAGTAACAGAGTCGAAAGACGTCATCATGCGAGGGCTTCGGCTGCTGCGAATAGTCCGGTAGACACTAGAAGTTAACTGTAGGGGTGGCCCTCCGTGGCCACCCGCAATCTCCCATCTTGGAAATGTGCGACTGAAGAGGGCGGCCACGGAGGGCCGCCCCTACAGTTGCTCCAAATCGTTTCATTTCCCTTGGAAAAAGGACAGACTAATGCTCTCCAAAAAATTTTTCATTTTTTCTGGAAGGCCGCATCCATTGGATATTTACCTTAGATATCCTGGAAAAACGGACGGTTGGCGTAGTGGCAGGCGAAGCGGGGGAGGCGGTTTTGGCCGCCTTTTTTTGTGTTTGATCGAGCCTCCCGACCTTGCTCGCCCGCGGTGACAGGCTGTCGGCATTTTCAGGACATTGTCGCTAACCTCCACCGATTTTCGCTATCATCCGAAATGTGCAGCCCGTCCTTTCAGCCAGCCAGATGCGCGAGGTCGACCGCCTTACGGTTACGACTTATCACACTCCCTCGCTCCTGCTCATGGAGGCAGCCGCAAATGCCAGCCTGCAGGCACTCGAAAGACACTTCGACGGAGACTTGAATGGAAAGAAAGCCCTCCTACTCTGCGGCAAGGGAAATAACGGCGGCGACGGAGCAGCACTGGCGCGGGCGTTGAGCAGGTCAGGCGTCCACTGCGATGTCGTCCTTTGTGGCAAGCTTGAAGAAACCGAGGGCGACGCTCGAACGAATTTCGAAGCCACCAGTCGTCTCGCAAGCTTTGAAGCAGGCTCCGCTTCGACTCCTGCGCCACTTACGTTCGTCGAATGCGCGGACGTGGCAGCCTGGGAAGAAATTGCTCCTCGACGTAAGACCTACGATTTGATTGTCGATGCTCTCTTCGGGACCGGGTTAGTTAGACCGCTCGAGGGACTACCTGCGAAAGTCGTCGAACATCTGGCGCTACTCCGGGGCGCGCGCAATCGCGCCGGCGGCGCGCGACCTTTGATTTTGTCAATCGACATTCCGTCTGGACTAAATGCCGATTCATCGTCACCGATTGGTCCCGCTGTCGAAGCGGATCTCACTGTCACTTTCACTGCACCGAAGCCAGCGAATGTTCTGCCACCTGCGTCGCACTCGTGTGGTCAACTGATCGTTGCCGATATCGGATCGCCGCAATCACTGATCGAGTCGCTAAAGCCGGATCTATTTGTCATCGAAGCTGAAGACGCGCGACAGTGGCTGATTAGCACCAGCTACAAACCTGAGTCACACAAGAACTCGCATGGACATGTACTCATTGTCGCCGGCTCACGAGGTTTCACTGGCGCCGCTGCACTGTGTAGTAACGCGGCAATGCGCTCCGGAGCGGGACTCGTTACGGTTGCGACGCCGAGCTCTGTGCAAGACGTTATTGCGGCGAATGTCATGCCCGAGGTCATGACGATGCCCCTCGCAGAGACTGACCGCGGCGCAGTCAGCGATGAAGCGATCGACCACCTCTTAAAACAAAGTGAGAAATCGTCTGTCATTGCGGTTGGGCCAGGTCTTACCTCGACAGACGAGCGAACGCGACAATTCGTTCGCGCGATCGTCGAACGCAGGACGAAACCGATGATCATCGACGCCGATGGCTTGAACTGTTTGTCGCCGTGGCCGTCGGCTCTACAGGGATCAAGCGAAGCACCTTTGATCCTCACGCCTCATCCAGGCGAGATGCGTCGACTGTTGGGCAAGGACACGTTGCCTGATGATCACGTTAAAGTAGCTAGAGAATTCGCCGTCGACAACAAACTGATTCTGGTTTTGAAAGGTTCGCGAAGCCTCGTTACCTCAGCTGACGGTCGAGTTTTCATTACCCCAACCGGAAACCCCGGGCTCGGCACTGCTGGTTCGGGCGATACCCTGACTGGACTCCTCGCGGGTTTTCTCGCTCAGGCATACGCCTCATTCAACGCTAGCGCAGATCCGCTGAGCACAACACTCGCGGCCCTCTATGTGGGCGGACTTGCCGGCGATCTCGCCGCTCATGATTTGGGGATGCGCACAATGGTCGCATCAGATATCCGCGACTACTTCGGAGCTGCTATCCAACACTTAGATCCTCATGGTGAACAACCACGACGGAGCATTAAATGAACGAGGCTTTGACTTCACGGTTGTCACCGACAAGCTACGTTAGTAATTCGCCGGAAGAAACTTTCAACTTTGGATTTCAGATCGGCGAGACGCTTCGCGGCGGCGAGATTCTATTGCTGAGCGGGCCATTGGGCGCCGGCAAGACGCTTCTAGTTAAAGGCATTTGTGCTGCACTCGGAATCGAAGCAGAGGACGTGACCAGTCCGTCATTCACGTTGGTTAATCCATACCGTGGACGCCTGAGGCTGTATCACATCGATCTTTACCGCCTGGACGAAGGAGTAACGGCGGCTCATGCGGTCGATCTTGACGAGCTACTCTCGGAAGAAGACAGCGTCATCGCGATCGAATGGGCTGAACGGATGGGTGAATATCCGTTGCCAGCGAATACATGGCAAATCGAAGTGAATGGTGATGGCGATGATCCGCGCAAGATTGAAGTCCGTGCCTTATAATAGGGCGACACGATTCACGATATACGATTTACGATTCAGGGAGATGAAACGATGCCATATCCGGAGATCATGATTAAACCGATGCGAGAAGATCTGACTCGCCTCGGATTCGAAGAGATGCGAACGTCTGAGGCAGTTGATGCAACCGTCAATGGCAGCAAAGGGACGTTAATGGTGGTTGTGAATTCCATTTGCGGTTGTGCGGCGGGAAAAGCTCGGCCAGGCATTGCGTTGGCACTACAGGACGGAGCAAAACCTGACAAGATGGCGACGGTCTTTGCCGGTGCCGATATTGAAGCAACGGAGCGAGCGCGAAGTTACTTCACGGGTTATGGACCGTCATCTCCTTCAATCGCTTTGCTGAAAGACGGTAAGTTGGTCTACATGTTGGAGCGGTTTCAGATTGAAGGCCGCGACGCGACGCAGATTGCAGGGGAACTAAAGCGGGCGTTTGATGAGCATTGCTCGTAAGCAGACGCTAAAAAGATCGGAAGTCATTTGAGAATTATTATTTGACATTAACATTTGAGATTTCGAAAAGAGTGGAATAACCGCGTGGGTCGAAGCGAACCGACGGCCCAATCTCAAACGATAAATATCAAATCATAATTCTCAAATGATTTCCGATCTTGCCTAACCGTGGATCTGCTTACGCGCTCATCAGTTTCGTGATCTCCGAGTGCAGCAGCACAACATCCGGCGACTGCTGCAACGCAAGAAAGTAGTTCTTTTGAAACTGGGTCCCCTCCTCCGCTGGACTCAACAACGAACGAGCACGTGAAATCAAGGCTTGCGCATCCTCTTCCGTCGCCGGCGTTTCTGCGCCAATACTGTCGAGCGCCTCGTCAATCTGCACTATCAGCTCCGATAGCCGGTGAAGCCAATCAAACCAGGGATCCTTTAGCACAAGTTGCAGGAATTCATAGCTGTTGCCGATTCGGCCCCGCGCTCGTTCGTAACCTCGGCGCTCCTGATCCAGCAGCAGTTTATGGAGTCGCAACAGACCTTGTCGCAACTGCTTCAACTTATTACTCATGTCTGAAGATATGTGATTTTCAGTCGTCATTGGCTTCTCTGCTTACCCTTTACTTTCCAACTGACTAATCCAGGCGTCGCCGTCAAAAACTTTTCGATGAAAGACAGTGCCCGGCGCTTTCAGATTGTACATTCTAATTCGTTGGTTAAGTTCAGCGACAGTCTCACGAAATTCTTGCACGGCCCGTTGCCAACGCGCGCCTCTTGGGATCTCATCGCGATACAGTTCTCGTGCACGGAGCACGGTTGTTCGCGCTTGAAGCAGTCGTGCCTCGATATCTTTCCGCTCTTCGACCCAGGCCGGAGCAAAACCGGCGTTCCGGAGCAGACGGTGCGCCGTGCGCACATCCGGATCTTCGAACGGATTCTCACTTAAATCGACTGGCTCGCCTTTGCCGGGCAAGTCGTCAAATTCACCCCGTTCCATCGACTCCCGGATCAGCTTATCGACAACAGATTCGAATTTATCCATCGCCTTACCTCAATATTACGGAACGCCCGGTCGCTGCAGGGTGTTCCGGCCGCTATGCTATGATCCGCGCGATGCCCAGCGCCATCTCCCTCAATACTCCAATTGAGGATCTTCACCGGTTCAAGATTGCGCGCTTAGGTCCAAACCTGTCGCGTAAACTCGCTTCCGCCGTTGCTTCTTACTCGTACCGCGACAAAGCTGCCAGCGCAACTGTCGAAGACTTGCTGATGTATCTGCCGATGCGTTATGAAGATCGATCGCATCTGACAACCATCAAAGATCTCGAAGATGGTTTGGATGCTTCACTCGAACTTCAGTCGCGCATTGCCGGAGGTTACGAAGTACGAAACAAACGATCGTTCTCCAGATCACGGCTCTACATCTTCGAAGTATCGGCCGTTGACATGGATAGGACCGGACGTCCCGTCGTTGTCTGGTGGTTTGTTTCGGGTCGGAACGCGCACGAAATCATCAACTACTATTCTAAGAAGCTTGAACGCGGCACGCGCTTCATTACCTTTGGCTCTTGGACTTGGGACTCGCGGAGAGCCACGTTCTCTTTGCGATTAAACAAACCCGCCGACGAACTCGAGATCCTGCCAGCAGCGGGCAACAATAACCATCGCGCTGAATCTGCGGACGACGATGGCGATGGCGATGACGATCACACTGATCCAGCACTTGCCGCAGTCCATGCTGGTCGTCGCGTGCCTGTCTATCGAAAGTTGGGCGACTTCAATTCAAAACGTCTCCGCGAAATCATTCATGGCGTTCTCGAATTGTTGGCAGCCTCGGAGATTCGTGAAACGTTACCATCGGAACTTTTGCGTCAGGCCAAGCTAATCGGTCGAAGTCAGGCGTTGCGTGAGATTCACTTCCCGCCGCCTGACGCTTCGATGAGCGATTACGATCAATCTCGCAGTAAGGCCCACGTTCGCATGATCTTCGAAGATTTCTTCTGGTTGACGTTGGCAGTCGGCTTGAAGCGAGGTAAGCGGATCCAGGAGAGAAAAGAAGCAGTGATCAAGATTGACGACACGGTTAAGCGCGCTGTCTCCTCAGTGTTACCGTTCAAGTTAACCAACGCGCAACGAAAAGTAGTCGTCCAGATTTTTAATGATATGAAGTCGACGAAGCCTATGAATCGGTTGCTTCAGGGTGACGTCGGGAGCGGAAAAACGATTGTCGCTGTTATCGCGATGATTGCGGCAATTGAAAACGGATACCAGTCGGCATTAATGGCGCCCACTGAAGTGCTGGCGGAACAACATGGCCGCAACATCAAACGGTTATTGGCAAAGTCGCCTTATAGAGTGGAACTGCTGACCGGCTCGTTAAGACCAGCAGAGAAAAAGCGATTGCAGAACGATCTTAAGAGCGGCGAGATACACGCAGTCATCGGAACTCAGGCGCTGATTCAAGACGCGGTATCGTTCGCCAACCTTGGCCTCGCCGTCATCGATGAACAACACCGATTCGGAGTCTTGCAGCGTGCCGAACTTCGCGCACGCGGCTTGAAACCTGACGTGTTGGTGATGACCGCCACACCGATCCCGCGTTCACTCGCGATGACCGTCTACGGCGACCTTGATGTTTCAGTTATCGATGAGCTGCCACCCGGAAGAACGCCGATTGAAACCGCCGTGTACGGAGAAGATCAACGACAGGAAGTGAAGCAACTGATTACGCGCGAAGTAAAAGCGGGTCGACAGGTGTACGTCGTTTATCCGCTGGTCGAAGAGTCAGAGAAGATGGACTTACGGGATGCGACAAAGCGTTACGAATACTTACGCGACACAGTCTTTCCCAAATTCTCGGTCGGGCTTTTACACGGCAAGATGAAGCCGGCTGAGAAAGACAAGGTGATGAAAGCATTCGTCGCCGGTGAGATTCAGATTCTTGTCTCAACAACGGTGATTGAAGTCGGCGTTGATGTTCCAAACGCTTCAGTGATGATCGTCGAACATGCCGAGCGGTTTGGTTTATCGCAACTACATCAATTAAGAGGCCGGGTCGGTCGTGGCGCCGACAAGAGCTTTTGTATTTTGCTTACGAGCGACAAGAAGACCGTAATCGCTAAAGAACGACTAGGGATCATGGCCCAAACAAACAACGGGTTTGTTATTGCTGAGAAAGATTTGGAGCTGCGCGGACCAGGCGAAGTGTTGGGAACCAAGCAATCGGGTGAGGCGGAGTTTCGTATTGGCAACCTGGTTCGCGATCAGTTGATACTCGACCGTGCACGCCGAGCTGCTGAGTATTACCTGACGAATAAAAAGGATTCGCCGGCGACAAAGAAACTGATCGAGCGCGTGATTAAAGAGCCGCGCTTCGGCCTGGGGAACATCGGATAATTCTTATACAAGATTGCAGGATTGCAAGATTAGAGGAAGTAAAAGAGAGAGGGAGAGAGCGTAGGAATCAGAGCCAAGAGGGATCGTTCCCTCACTTTCCCTTTGCGCTTCCCTCTTTGCTTAATCTTGTAATCCTGAAATCCTGTCTTAAACGATCTATGCGGGTGATTGCGGGGACATACAAAGGGCGAAAGTTGAAGAGCCCGCCTTCGATGCAGGTGCGACCCACCTCAGATCGCCTGCGCGAAACGCTATTCAACGTCATCGCTCCGAGAATAACTGATGCCCGGTTTCTGGATTTATGCGCCGGCTCGGGTGCAGTCGGAATCGAAGCACTCTCGAGGGGTGCCTCATTTGTCACCTTTGTCGATCGATCACGAAAGATGTGTGGCCTCATTGAAGCCAATCTCGATCTCTGTCGCATTCCCGAAGAGCAAACGGAAGTTGTGAACATTACAGCTGAGGAGTTTTTGAGACGAAGTGCCCCGTGCGATGGACTCTGGGACATCATCTTCTTCGATCCTCCGTACGCACATGATTATGTCGGTGTATTCAAGTCGATAGCTGACCGCGCCTTACTACACAAGGATGGACTGCTAATCTCTGAGCACCACCACAAGAAAGAGCTGCCGGAAACCGTCTATGGATTGAACCGAACTCGTATCCTCAAGCAGGGCGATTCTGCTCTGAGTTTTTACTCGCAGTGAAACAGAGAGTTCAACGTACATAACATCAATTACTCAAGCTGCGTTAACAGAACTCAAGCTAAGTAAATGCAGTAGGGAAGGGTGGCTTGCCCCCGCTCAAAATCCATTTGCACTCAACATCAACAGCATCTTGAGCGGGGGCAAGCCACCCTTCCCCACCTGCGATTTGATCACATTGAGTTATTCCAGTGAAGATTGCGGTCTGATGTTTTGCACCTTGAACGCCGGAGCTAACGATCCGCAAGTGAGAGGTTGGTTAACATTGCAGTCGTATTGTTAGAATCACTGCATGTTAGTTCTCGGTATTGAAACATCGTGCGACGAAACCGCAGCTGCAGTGGTGCGCGACGGCCGCGAGATCGTTTCGTCTGTCATTTCCTCTCAAGTTCCCATTCATAAGCGATACGGCGGCGTGGTTCCGGAACTCGCGTCTCGCGAACACCTCGACAAGATTGTTCCCGTCGTCGTTGAAGCTTTCGACCGTTCAGGCGTAACGGCAAAGGATATCGACGGCATTGCAGTCACTGTCGGGCCTGGCCTCGTCGGCTCGTTGCTTGTCGGAGTCTCCTACGCCAAAGCGATGGCTTTCGCGCTTGGTAAACCATTCGTGGGCGTTAATCACATAGAGGGACATATTTACTCCGTCGCTTTTGAGAATCCGCCAATCGAATATCCGGCCGAAGCGCTGATCGTCTCGGGTGGGCACACAAACATCTTTCTGATACCTGAACCAGGCAAGTATCAGGTGCTCGCGCGTACACGCGACGACGCAGCAGGGGAGGCTTTCGACAAAGTCGCTAAGTTACTCGGTCTCGGATACCCCGGTGGACCAATCATCGAGCGACTAGCGCGCGAAGGAAATCCAAAAGCCGTTCCGTTTGCAATCCCTCGAATGGGAGATGGCCTGCCTGATTTCAGCTTTAGTGGCTTAAAGACGGCAGTCACAAAGTATGTGCGCGAGAGCGGATTACAGCCGATGGAAAATGGCGGCGAGCCGTCGCAGGAGATTAAAGATCTCGCAGCTAGTTTCCAACACGTCGTCGTGCAGTCGCTGGTGAAAACAATGGAGCGGCTGGCGCAGGAACATTATCCGAAGACGCTAATCGTCGCGGGTGGTGTCGCATGTAATGGAAAACTGCGCGAAGTGTGTGGACAAGCGGCGAAGAAGCTCGGAGTACCTGTTTACTTCCCTTCACCCCATCTTTCAACCGATAACGCAGCCATGATCGCGGCGGCGGGAACAGTCAAACTCCTCGCGGGTGAACGTGCCGATTTAGATCTCAATGCGGATGTCACACTGCGGCTACAGAACATCGGGCTCGAAGAGGAAGCCGCACGCCGCGCGGGCGTGCGATATCGCCTGTAGCAGATCCCGATTACAAGAAATCAAGAACTAAATGCGAACCAGAAGGTTTTGGATGCCGATGATAACGTCGCTGGTCGTAACACCAATAGCATTGCTTCTTGGTGTGGGTTCCGGTGGGGCTGGTCATGGCAATTATCGTTTAGCGATGATTTTGTTTCCTTACACACTACTCTCGACTACGATCTTTAATTCAATCACCCTGCCCTTCATCGTCCTGGCTATAATTCAGTTTCCCGTTTATGGGTTCGTTTTAGGCTCAGCCAACGAACAGGGGCGTTTCCTTTCGATAGGAATAATTCTTTGTGTCTTTCACGGCCTCGCTGCAATGGTCATGTTTTTGATCGCAAACGAGAACTTTTCTTGAGTTGTTTTGCGATGCAGAAATTGGCTCGGCGAAAAGTGGTGAATAGGCAAGCGCGATATTGGTTATGAAGGACGAAGCAAACCGTCCGTGAGGGATAGGATGAAGGAAGAGGGTGAAGGATAAGCGATGTCTTTCATCCCTCATCCTTCATCCCTCATCCTTCGTTTTTTGCGTGGTCTCGTCACGCGAGACCGGGGTTGGGCCTTATCAACCCTCTATCGTGCTCATCGCAGTGACGGCACGTTTTTCATATGCCGCAATCGTTGCGATGTTCTTCTTCTCCACGTCGCTTAGTGCATCATCAGTGAAGTTTGGATCCGCTTTGTACCAATCAAAGCTGGCAAAGTATTTCTGCAGCCAGGGCTCTTTGAAGACCTTGCCGTGTCGCGCATAAATCTCCTGGCGCATCTGGCTGGCGTCTTCCAGGAAGAGTCCTTCCAACAACGCACGCGTGACAGGCTTCGTACTCAACTCCTCGTGAATCCGCTTCTCGACGCGCACAACCGTCTCGACATTTAACTTGTCGTTTCCTGAGACGTCTTCATCCTTAAAGTTTTCGTTGATCACGTACCACGGTTGCATGTCGAAATACTGCTGCAACCATGGAGCTCGGAAGGTACGACCGTGGCGGGCATAAATCTCGTTGCGAATAAGACGCAGTTCATGGAGACTCAGGCCTCTGAGCATCGTCTCTGAAATCGCCTTGTTCTCAAAGAACTCCATGTCACCTGGTAACAACGCAACTTTGCGCTGACGTTTTTGAGCATCTGACAAAGACTCAATGTTCTTGCGTTCGATAGCGGTGAGTTTCTTTGCGTCGTATTTGTCAGACGCGGCGTACCAATAACGCTCTTCAAAATACTGCTGCAACCAGGGCTGATCGTCGAAACGTTTGCCGTGGATGGCTTCGACTTCAGCAACCAGAACAGTCCATTCAGCGCCGCTGTGGGTTCCAAGCTTCTTCGGCGTGATCGGTCGATCTCGCCAGTAACGCATATCACCCGGCTGAATCGTTTCGTGCTTGCTGGCCTCGGCGATCCGGATCAGGTCGAGATTACGGCGCTCAGTGTCATTGAGCATTGAATTGCTGAAATCGGGATTTGCTTTGTACCAGGACTTCGATTCAAGAAAGTATTTGATCTCGGAGTCCTTGAAGACACGACCATGTTTACCGAAGATGATGCCGCGAATAAATTTCAGATCGTCCAGCGGCAGCGACTGAATCTGTGAAGGCTTAAGTGATGTAGTTGCGAAATCAAAGCTTTCCCATTTCTCAATACTGTCCTGCGCATTGACCGAAAGGCTTGCGCAAACAACCATGCAGAGCGCCATGATCATGCCGCGTAAATACCGGCGGGATAAAAACATTTGAATTACTCCTTCTCGTAAATCATTAGTCGCAAGCGCTAAGAGCGAGGGGCAAAGAGCAAGGATCCCGTGGCTCTTACCTCTTACCTCTTACGATTCACGATTCACGATTCACGATTCACGATCTTCAGCCGAAGATATCGCGCACCTTGTCGACAAGGCCCTTGTCTTCCAAATCCTTGTTCTCGACTTCGGCGAGCTGCTCCAACAGTTTCCGTTGCTCGCGTGTGAGTGTCGTCGGCGTTATCAGGGTAACCGAAACAAACAAATCCCCTCGGCCACGACCACCCAAGACGGGCATTCCCTTTCCTTTGAGTCGGAAGACTGTACCTGTCTGCGTTCCCATTGGAATCTTCAGTTTCTCTTCAGCATCCAGGGTCTTCACCATGATCTCCGCCCCTAAAGCCGCCTGCGCAAACGTTATCGGGACGGCCTCGTAGAGGTTGCTACCTTGTCGCTCAAATTGCTCGTGCTCGGCAACGTGGATAACCACATAAAGATCACCTGCGGGCCCGCCCTGAGTACCTGCCTCGCCTTCTCCTTGAACGCGAAGTCTGGATCCCGTCTCGACGCCCGCCGGAACCTTCACCTCCATCTGCTTCTCGCGCTCAATGCGTCCTGCTCCCTTGCACTGAGAGCATGGCGTATTGATCACACGACCCGCGCCCCGACAAACATGACATGTTCGAGCAACTGAAAAGAAGCCCTGTTGATACCGGACCTGACCCGTACCGCTGCACGTCTGACAACTCTCCGGCTGCGTCCCGGGCGCCGCACCCGAACCGCTACATGCGTCGCATCCTTCTAACCGAGGGATGCGGAGTTGTGCCGTCATCCCGTTAGCGGCTTCTTCAAGACTGATCTCAAGGTCATAGCGGAGATCGGAGCCTCTCTGGGCCGCCGTTCTGCGACCACCCGTGCGACCGCCACCGAACACATCACCGAATCCAAAAAGATCACCAAGGATATCTTCAATGCCACCAAATCCCGGCGCGCCCCATGCGCCCGAGCTTGCCGAACTGGAAACCCCTGCATGACCGAAACGATCATAACGACGCCGTTGCTCGCCGTCAGACAGGATGCCGTAAGCTTCTGCAGCTTCCTTAAACCTCTCTTCGGCACTCGCGTCGTTCGGGTTCTTATCGGGGTGATACTTCACCGCGAGCCGCCGGTACGCACTCTTGATCTCCTGGTCGGTCGCCGTGCGACTGACTCCCAAAACTTCGTAATAATCACGTTTACTACTCATCTAAATTAAGTTAGACCTCTCCAAAAAATGTGTATATTGAGCCGACACGTCCCCAAAAGACAAGTCCAGACGTAGCGACATTCGCGCGCACTAAGCTTCCGTGGTGTCTACTGCAGGATTCAGCATTGCGGACGTGAGTTGCGAAGCAGTTCGTTCCAGGTTGTTCAATGCTCTATCGATTTGTTCGAGACTTTCACTCCTGGCGGCTGCTTCAGCATCAAGAAAACATCTCTCGGCCGCTTCCTGCTCCTCTTCGGTCAGGAGTCCACCAAATTTTGTAAATGACTTTTGTGTGTTTCTGAGCAGTGAGTCGAGCTTATTGCGTAGCTCTATGATTTCTTTCGCCCCACGATCGCTATCGGCAAATTCCTCTGCTTCACGGATTAGCCGATCAATCTCGTCTGGCGTCAGACCTGAAGTGGGCGTGATTCGCATTTGCTGTTCGCGACCAGTGGCCTTGTCTTGCGCTGAAACAGACACAATTCCGTTAGCATCTACTTCGAATGAGACATCAATCTGAGGCACACCGCGCGGACTCGGCGGAATTCCGACGAGTTCAAACTTGCCCAGCGAACGGTTACCGCTTGCGACTTCACGCTCACCCTGCAACACATGAATCTCGACGGAAGCCTGGTTATCAACAACGGTCGTAAACGTCAGACTGTTTCGCAGCGGAATTGTCGAGTTCTTTTCAATGATCTTCGTGAACAAGCCACCGCGTGTTTCCAGGCCCAGACTCAACGGCAACACGTCGAGCAATACGATATCTTTCACGTCGCCGCTCAAGACGCCACCCTGTATGGCCGCACCCATAGCGACGACTTCGTCCGGGTTGATTTCAGCCGAGGGTTTTTTGCCAAAGATCTTCTCGACTGTCCGCTCCACAAGTGGCGAACGCGTTTGGCCACCGACAAGAATTATCTTATCGATGTCGCTCGCCTGAAGCTTCGCATCTCGCAAGGCTATGTGACACGGCTCAACAGTCTGTTCAACGAGTTCACTGACGAGCATCTCAAATTGATCGCGAGTTAAAGATTTATTGAAGTGCTTCGGACCAGTCGCGTCGGCTGCGATAAAGGGCAGGTTGATGTTCGTCTCGGTAGTCGATGAGAGTTCACACTTCGCGCGCTCGGCGACTTCTTTCAGTCTTTGTAGAGCAAGGCGATCCTGTCGCAAGTCGATTCCTGTGTCAGCGAGAAACTCATCCGCCATCCAATTCATGATGCGATCGTCCATGTCTTCGCCGCCGAGAAATGTATTCCCGGAAGTCGAAAGCACTTCAAAGACGCCTTCATTTATTTCAAGAATCGAAATGTCAAAAGTGCCACCGCCAAAGTCGTAAACAGCGATTCGTTCGATGCCAGTCTTGCCGTGACCATACGCCAGGGCAGCGGCGGTTGGCTCGTTGATGATCCGTTCGACCTGGAGGCCCGCGATCTTGCCCGCGTCTTTCGTTGCCTGACGCTGCGTGTCATCGAAATACGCCGGCACTGTGATGATGGCATCGGTGACGGGCTCGCCGAGAAAATCTTCAGCCGCAGCTTTGAGACGTTGCAATAGGATGCCGGAAAGTTCAGGTGGACTGTAACTACGCCCTTGTACACGGACCCGCGCATCGCCATTTTGGGAATCGACTATTTCGAACGGCGACGTGTCGTGCATGCGTTCGACTTCTGGCGAATTGAACTTTCGTCCAATCAAACGTTTCACTGCATAGACAGTGTTTGCGGCATTCGTTACCGCCTGGCGCTTGGCGATTTGACCAACCAGCCGTTCGCCTTTATCGGTAAAGCCCACGACACTCGGTGTCGTTCGTCCACCTTCCTTATTAGGCACGATCTGGACGGCGCCGCCCTCAAGAACAGCAACGCAGCAGTTCGTCGTTCCTAAATCTATGCCTATCGCTTTACCCATCTAACTTCAGCTAATCACTAAATTTCCTTCGCTACCTTAACCAACGCAGGACGGATTAATTTGTCTCCCAACTTGTAACCAGAAACGATCTCCTGAATTACTGTGTCAGGTTCGTACTGGTCAGTCGCTTCCGTAACGACAGCTTCATGGACATGCGGATTAAACGGTTCGCCGACTGAAGCGATTGCCGTCACTCCCAGCGCTTCAAGGACGCCGTTCAACTGTTTGAAGATTAGATCCACGCCACTCAGGAAATGGCGGAACTCGTCGGACTCACTCGCTTCGACAGAAGATTCAGATTCAAGAGCGCGCTTGAGATTATCGAGCACGGGTAGAAGCTTCCCGGCTATGTCGATGACGACCCGGTTGTAAGTCTCTGACCGCTCGCGGTCCATCCGCTTACGGTAATTCTCAAAATCCGCCTGACGTCGCGCCAATCTGTCTTTTAGTTCAGCATTCTCAACCTGAACACGTCGAAGCTCTGACCGTGTGGCCACCAGCTCAGCGGTGTAGGGTCCGCCTTCAACTTCATCGCCTTGAGATTTGCCGCTGTCAAACGCCTGTTCAGGTAATTCATTTGTTGCGGGCTGTTCGTCGTTACCGGCAGGGGCGACGTGGTCGTTTTCGGGATCTATTCTATCCATGTCGGCAGGGCTACTGTCCGGAGAAGAATCGCCTTTCGCTTCAGCGTCGAGAAACCGAATGGGTATTCGTTTCGCGCGCTTTTCATCTCTGTCTGGTGCCATCAGGAGGGCTGAAAAACTGACTGAATCGCCTTTACGATGCGGTTTGTTGACTCAGGCGGTGTTCAATCAGCCGCGCCATGTAGTTTACCATAGCCATTATTCTGGCATATTCAATTCTCATCGGACCCACCACGCCGAGTGTGCCAATCGTTTCAGTCGATCCAGCCCGATACGGTGCGGTGATTAAGGCACAGTTTTGCATTGAGCTTGCGGGGTGTTCCCTTCCGATCACGACATGGACGTCGCCACCGTAATTTTGGGAATCGTGAGTGACGCATTCATTGAGAATTTTGAGCAAACGCGATTTCTCTTCAAACGTCCGAAAGAGATCTTGCATGCGTTCGAAGTCTACGAAATCAGGTTTCGTGAGCATATTAGACGCACCATCTACGTAAACCTCGCCGTTGTTGTCGCCTTCCAAACTGCGTTCGCAAAGAAGAATTGCGTTACGGAGAAGGCGATCATATAAAGCCTTTTCTTCCTGCATCAGCGACAGAATCTCAGACCGAATAGCTACCAGACTCTTGCCACCGAATTCGGTGTTCAGGTAGTTGGCTGTTTTGTCGAGCTCGTCTTGCGTTAACTCGTCTGCGAGTCGAATCACCTTGTTATGAATGATGTTCGACATCGAAACCAGGACTACCAGAATGCGCTTATCAGGGAGTTGCAGGAATTCAATATGCTTCAACCGGTTCTGTGCGAGCGAAGGCGACACCACAATCCCAACGTTGTGCGAAAACGCGGAAAGCACGTGCGACGCTGTTTCCATCAAACGATCAGGAGAAGCAGAGCCATCGAACGCCTCAGCGAGAAACAGATCGTCGATGACTTTCAGATCGCCTTTTGACAGTTTTGCCTCTCCAAGCACGTTGTCCACGTAGTATCGATACCCTTTATCGGTCGGGATGCGGCCAGCGGAAGTGTGTGGCTGTTCTACATATCCTGTGTTTTCTAAGTCAGCCATCACATTACGGATAGTCGCAGGGCTCCAACCATAGGCGTGCGAGAAGCCGTCAGACAGAACCCGCGAACCCACTGCTTCCCCTGTGACGACATGCTCTTTTATGAGGGCTGCGAGCAAAGCCTCGGCACGAGGGTCAAGGGCACCGCTCTCATTTGTTGGGATGTTGGAGGTACGACGGGGCATATTCCTCAGAAAAATGGGAGAAAAACTGCTGAAGTGGTCGGAAAACTCACTTAGGGCTCAAACTGATGGCAACGATCAATCTTTAGCCAATCGCAGTATACGAAATCCCCACAAATGGCCGCAAATAAACGACTCCTTAAAAGTGGGCTTCCGCAGCCGAGTCACAGAGATTACGGCGAAAATAGGATAAGCGGTTGAAATGCAAGAACTTACGTTCTCAAATCCTTCGATTGATCAGTGAATTTGAGAGTCCCCGCCGCGAGTTGACGAGCCACTCTCGCGCTCCTTAAGATTACAGCCGCTGGAAGTCAGAACCCGGGTCGAGCTCGTGCAGGATCAATAAGCTCTTCACTCCGATCGCGCGAGATGTCCCCAAACCCGAAACCGCCGCGTCCACTTAAAGCAATGACGGAAATAAGAAAGTATTTTGCCGACGCGTTTCGCCATCTAGGTGGCAACCGTGGCGTGCCTACTATCGACGTGCGGTTTTATCCCTACGCTGGTTTACGACATACGATTCGAATTCGCTCCGGCCGCGTGTATGTGCGGCTCTCGGACCTATGTAAAGACTGTCCACCTGAGGTCCTTCGTGCACTTGCATGGATCCTTGTTTCGCGACTGCTTGGGAAACGCGTGCCGACGATTCACGATCGTGTCTACCGAGATTACTCGCTAACTCCCGAGGTCATGCGCAAGTCAGATCTTGCGCGACGCGGTCGTGGACGTAAGATGGTCTCGTCCGCTCATGGTGAGGTTTATGATCTTGATCGCATGTTCGTTAAGTTGAACCGGCGCTACTTCAACAACGAACTGAGTAAGCCGACACTCACCTGGTCGCAGCGAAGAACCAGAAGTATCCTGGGCCATCACGATCACATCTACGATCACATAACCATTAGCAAGACTCTCGATTCGACGGAAGTGCCTGAGTGGTTTGTCGAATACATCCTCTATCACGAAATGCTGCACATCAAGCATCCTGCTCGACTCATAGGTGGTCGGCGCTATTACCACACTACGGCTTTTCGGATGGATGAACGAAGATTTCCGCACTACAAAGACGCGCAAAAATGGTTGGACCGCCTGGCCCGTTTACGACGTGTTCCACGAGCGCGGGCCGCATAATAGTTAATGGAACTATTCGTGCCGATTAGCGTTTGTACAATCGAGGTAGGTGGGCTCCTCAAAAGAGAGCGGCTTCTACAGAATCAAATTCAGTAGAGGCCGCTCTTCTTCTATTTGACGTCGCTCTTACGGAATGAGAAAGGGTGGACTGGGAGACACGGGGAAAGGGGAGATATTCTCCGGTTCGCCCCTTCTCCCACTCGCCCCGTCTTCCTTTCCCATGCTGGACAAAATCTGAAAGGCCTAGTTAGACTACGCCTTTTGCCGGGGCAGCCCGGACCTCACTGTATAGAGTTACGCCACTAAGATAGACACATTTTTCGACGGAGAATTCGGCTTTATGGCTATTCCTGCTACCCAAATCAGACGCGGTATGGTGATTGTTTTCGAAGGTCAGCCCTGCAAGGTTGTAGAGTTCAGACACCACACGCCCGGAAACTTGCGCGCAATGGTGCAAACAAAGCTCAGGAACATTCGAACCGGATCGTCTTTCGAGCATCGCTTCCGCTCCGCTGATACGGTAGACCGTGCATCACTCGAACAACATGAGATGGAGTATCTCTACTCCGACGGTTCGCACCACCACTTCATGAACACTGAGAACTACGAACAGATTGCCCTCAGTGAAGATGATCTTGGTGACGCTGCCCAGTGGTTAACGCCAGGGTTGAAGTTGCAGGCTGAATTCTACGAAGGCGCTCCTATTGGCATCGATCTTCCACCGTCGATGGAGTTAACGGTGACGCAAACTGAGCCCTCCTTGAAGGGCGCAACAGTTTCGAATGTTAACAAGCCAGCTACTCTCGAAAACGGTGTCGTCATTCAGGTTCCACCTTTCATTAATGAAGGTGATCGCATCCGAGTCGATCCGTCGGAAGGTCGCTACATCGAACGCGCTAAATAGCGAGTCAGCGTAACGCCGCCTCACCTCGCGCAGGAGCCTCTGGTTACGTATGTACCTGGTTTACAGTCTTCTGCTGACGCTTGGTCTGATCGTTTTAATTCCGCGATTTCTCTTTCAGGCACTTGCGCACGGGAAATACTTGCCAGGCGTCCGGCAACGACTCGGTTCCCTTCCACTGCTTCCCGAATCCACCCAACCAACAGTGTGGCTTCACTGCGTTTCCGTAGGTGAGACGCAGGCGGCACGGCCGTTCGTTCGCGAATTGCGAAAGCAGTTTCCAGATTATCGTCTGGTTGTATCGACAGTAACCTTGACCGGCCAAAACGTGGCCCGGACAGTCTTCAAAGACGACGCCACAGAAGTCATTTATTTTCCGTTCGATTGGACCTGGTCGGTTCGCCGTTCGCTTCGGGCAATCAAACCTGACGTGGTGTTGATGATGGAGACGGAGTTGTGGCCGAATTTTCTTCACAATTGTCGTAAGCAAGCAGTGCCTGTCGGCGTTATCAACGGCAGGATTTCCAAGAAGTCTTACCGTGGCTACAACCTGATCAAGCC
>JBKPMX010000074.1:0-25470 GCA_046765655.1 Acidobacteriota bacterium | reverse complement strand
CGAAAGAGGCGCACAGCAAGTCAGATTCTGCTTCTGCAAGAAGGATGAAACGTTGAATCTCGCTGCGGAACGATTAACGAAACTTTAGCTGCGGTCCTAATCAATGCCAATCGGTTTCGGTTTAGTTTCGTGTGACTTCGTGGATCGTCTCTTATCCAGCGAAACCAAGCCGCGAAATCACACGAACTAACACTAACAAAGTCCTCGGTAACTCTCGTTTTTGAAGCACTCTGGGTAGCCGGCGTATCACATGAATCTCGTAAGCGCTCAAAACAACTCCGTACCCACCCGCTACCGCGAGGTGGTACTGACTTCATTCTTACTACTCGCTCTTGCTGCTGTCGTTAACGCGCAGCAGATGGCCGATCCGGAGTTCAACACGTCCGTGGAGAATCCCGGGTACTCAAAGAACGGTCCTCGAGTGATGTTCGATGAGGCGCATCACAACTTCCACACAATGGATGGAAGATACCAGCCATTCGCCACCATCCTCCTCAATGATGGTTATCGCGTAATCCGCAACCGTGTTCCGTTCACGAAGAAGTCACTGGAAGATTTTAGGGTGTTGGTGATCGCGAACGCTCTCGGTGCTGAAGAGATGGATGACACTGGAGCTGACAACGCCGCGTTTACTGACGCGGAGTGCGACGCGGTACGCGATTGGGTACGCGGCGGCGGCTCTCTGTTATTGATTGCAGATCACGCGCCGTTTGGTGGTGCGGCCGAAACTCTAGCAAAACGATTCGGCGTCGAAATGAGTAAAGGCTTCACGTTAGACGAAGCGAACTCCGCAGAAGGCAATCCATCGTTACTCATCTTTTCGCGTGAGAATCATTTGCTGCTCGATCATCCGATTACAAACGGTCGCGGCGGCGCGGAGAAGATCAACAGGGTCATGAGCTTTACGGGCCAGTCGCTCGCTGGGCCAAAAGACAGCGTCGAGATTCTGAAACTGGCTGACACTGCCAGAGACACTCCTGATCGAAACGCTACGACCTTTACATCAGCGGCCGGTCGAGCGCAGGCGTTAGCGTTCAAGTTCGGCAAAGGCCGTGTAGTGGTGCAGGGAGAGGCAGCGATGTTGTCGGCACAAATCACGGGCCCACAGAAGAGAAAAATGGGGATGAATGTCCCCGGCAACGATAATAAGCAGTACGCATTGAACGTGATGCACTGGTTATCGGGATTGTTGAAGGATTAATAGCCTCGCCTACCTATCTTGTTGGGCCAGCATTAGCGAATTCCTATTCCTACCGATTACCTTCACGCCCCTAATGCGGGTCAAACTCATCGAGTAGTTGCGTAGTGTTTTCGGTAACGCTGATGGGCCGGACCATTTCTTTTGTGTTGGGTTTCGTTGGAAAGTCAGTAAATGGCGTTTGTTGAGCCGGAGGTAAGACGGGTTGGTTGCGTTCGATCACTTGGGTTACGCGATGTTCCCGATTAGCTTCTTCGGTTCTCAAGAACAGAAACGCGTATAGGAACCTGAGTAGGCCAATGAAGCCTACTAAGAAGAAAATGAAGGCCCCAAGTTTGGCGAGCAACTCATATGGTCCACCAAAGTCAAACAAAAACGTGGCCAACAAGCCAATCGTCCATGACACTATAGTGAGAACAACGCTCTCCGTGGCGATCCGTCCGCGAGTCGAATGACGTATGAGGTTGTTTTGCAGCGGGGGAAGCACACCGTCGTTCTGCAGTAGAATCGCTACAGTGCCAAGAGGAAAGCCACAGCGGGAGCAGTACCGCATTTCGTCTGATGCCTGAGCCTGGTTGCACTTTGGACAATACATGATGGCCTTCGACGGCGTTATTTTACGGCTTACGAAATGACCAACGCCAAAGTTCGTAATCACTACTCTACGGTAGTTTAGTCCGCGCTGCACGGTCGACGCCGAGACACAAAGAACACGAATGTTGCACAGAGAAAACCAAGTTAAGAACAGGCCGGATTATGCGCACAGAGAGAGAAACAAAAGTGTGGGATAAGAAACGGCAACTAGTTTGGGTACTCGGCGGCCTGATTATCGGCACGTGGGTCGCTTACTCAGACTCCCATGATGAAGATGGCGCTTTTGTGCCGTCGTTTTTTATCTTCATGGAATTACTGATCGTGTTGATTATGGGAGGGCTGATGTGGATCTATTCGAGAAAGAAAGGATGAGGGATGAGGGATGAAGGATGAAAGCTGGCGTCGAAACGCTTTCATCCTTCATCCCTCATCCTTCATCCCTCAATTGGGCTGCTGCATCGACTTCGCCCTCACCACGATTCCTTCGTCTCCCACGACCAGCAGGCTGCGTGCCTGGCCAAAAGGAGCATTAGACGGAATGTAGGAGAGCACGTAGCGGTTCTTTCGCAGCTCGTCGCAGATTGCTTTCGCTGCTTCCTGCGGGTTGTCGATCGAAAAAATCTGGCCACCGGTTCCTTCCACTAATTTATCGATGACGACTTTTGGTTTTGGCACGTCTCGACGAATCGCTCCGCGCGTCCGATCCACTAACTGGATTGCATAGACAGTAATGTTGTCGGATTGTAACTCAGCAAGCGTATTCTCGAACGTCGCTTTACTGCCGCGATCCAGGCCGTCGCTGATCACCACGATCACGCGCTTCTGACTTGGTATTGGTCGGAGAGCTTCTGCCAGCACTGCCCGAATCGCATCGAACAGGTAAGGCTGACCTTTCTTACGAAAGAGTTTGATTGAGTTCTCAATGGTCTTTGCGTCATCCGTCCAATCTGAAACGATTTCCGCCTGTTCGTCATAGCCGACTATCAGGAGTTTGTCACCCTGGAATATTTCGTAGGCAAACTCACGTGCGGCCCCTTCGAGTTTGTCGACATCAGCGCGAATCGACAGCGAGTTATCGACGAGCAACACGATCTTTGCGGGTGATGGATCAGGTGTGAAGTTTCGGATCGTCTGCTCGATCCCGTTGTCATAAATGGAAACTTCTTTACTGCTAATGGGAGTGGTTTGGGCGCCCTCACGTCTGGCCATGACGCCTACGAGCACACCGCTGGTTCCGGTGTTCACTGGACGATGTCCCGACTGGCCAACGATTGCTGTCGCTAGCGTCAAACCAACCAGAAGAAGAACCAGCGACTTCATCACCGTGCCGTTGTGAACGTGGCGGCGAAAACGTGTCACCTTTTCCGTGCAGCTTAACCGAACCATCGCGTTACTGTTGCCGGGTCAACTTCAATCGCCCGAGGACTTGGGGGCAGAAGTTTTTTCGGAGGACTTCTTTTCCGGGGCGCTCTCTTTTTTCTTGTCGCTCTTGGCTGAGTCGCTCGTTGGCTCGGATTCGCTCTTATCGCCTTTCGTTGCCTTTCCCTTGCCGGCGTAGTCGGTCACGTACCAGCCCGATCCCTTGAACTGGATAGCGGGCGCAGAGATCACCTTTTCGAGCTTTCCTCCGCACTTGCGGCATTTGGTTGGCGACTTATCAGAGTGTTTTTGAAATACTTCGATATGCGTCTTACATTTCTGACATTCGAACTCGTAAATTGGCATTGTCTACTCGATTCAGAGGCTTTGGTTTGTTTGCTCAAAGATTATAAGGGCAAAAACAGTCAGTACCGAAACGCGGTAGCGTCGGATCCAAATTCCGGTTATGACGCCGCAATTGAAGCTAGGACCCGACGCTACCGCCTTTCGTTACTGACTGTTTTCCCACGGAGTTGAGCGGAAATTGGCAATCGGCATTCGCTTTGACTATGATCTGCCCCAACTGATGTCCAACAGTGCACAATCGCTTTCACTCGAACGCAAAATCAAGATGCACGAGGCCCGTGAGGGGATCATTGACCGGCTCGCCCTCACCTTGCCCGATGCCATCAATCTCGACCGTTTTCTCAATGTCATCGTCTCCGAACTGGGACGCATGATGAACGTCGACCGCTGCGACGTAATTCAACTTACCTCGGCGAGCGAACTACGCATCAGTCATGAATGGCGTGCTTCGGCTGATGTTCCTTCGAGCCTCGGAACAGTCTTGCCTGTCGACCTGAAACAGATTTCTGAACGCGTTGATATCAAAAAGCCGATTCGTTTCGACGACATTGCCAACGCCGATCAGAAAGTGCGTTTCCTCGCTGAGAGTTTGGGCACGCGTTCGCTGCTGGTTGTACCTGTGCTATTGGGTGACGACGTGCTGGGTCTGGTCGGCCTTCATACGACCCGAACGCCGCGAAACTGGCTCGACGATGAAGTTGCTTTTCTCCAATCCATTGCGAGTCAGATCGGCGTCGGTTACCAGTACACGCGACTGTACACCGATAAAGAACGCGAAGCAGAAACTAAGCGCGCGCTCCTCTCAATCGCCAACGCCTTGAATGCGCGTTCTGATTTCCGCGAGGTATCAAGTCTTGTGTTGGAGCGTGCGATCGCTCTCGTGGGCGCCGACTATTCAGCCTTGGGCGTTTTGAATCCTGCCGGAGGTCGACTGACGCTGGCGGCTTTTAAGGCAGCGCCTCACGTCGAAATCGAATCGGTTCAGGGTTTGATCGACTCACACGGACAATCGCTCGATATCACCGCGTTTCCCGCAATGGTCGAAGTGTTAGCTGAGGGGAAGACCCTTCAACTGCTGGAGACCGACCTTCCATTTCCTGCGCGCCTGGTTTTTAACTCCGTATTAGGCGGACGCGCAGCGCTCGTCGCTCCGGTGCGTGTAGGTGGACAAACGTTCGGACTACTTGGATTAGTGTGGAGCGAAGCGCGAACTGGTTTTCAGGACCATGAAATCGCGCTGGTTGAAGGCATAGCTGATCAAATCGGAACTGCACTCGAGCGCGATCAATTGTCGCAGGAGATCATGCATCTCCGCAGTGTTCTGCATGAACGATACGGCGAAGATCGCATCATCGGACAAACGCCGGCTATCAAACGCGCGATTCAGTTGGCACTAAGCGTCGCCGACACGCAGACGACGGTATTGATTGAAGGCGAGTCAGGAACCGGGAAGGAGTTGTTGGCCAACCTGATTCACTACAACTCGGGTCGCGAAGATCAACCGTACGTCAAACTCAATTGCGGCGCGATTCCGGAGACGCTGCTCGAGTCGGAGTTGTTTGGCCACGAGAAAGGTGCTTTTACCGACGCGCGTGCACTTAGACGTGGGCGTTTTGAAGAGGCCGATGGTGGTACGCTGTTTCTTGATGAAGTTGGTGAGATGAGTTTGTCGGCGCAGGTTCGCCTGCTGCGTGTGATGCAGGATGGAGAATTCACACGCGTCGGTGGCAGTGATGTGATCAAGACGGACGTCCGTGTGATCGCCGCTTCGAATGTTGACCTCAAACGTGCGGTAGAGTTGGGAACGTTCAGACAGGATTTGTTTTATCGTCTGTCAGTGTTTCCCATAAAGTTGCCGCCGCTGCGTGAGAGACCGGTTGATATTCACCCACTCGTTATCCACTTTATCGAACACTACAAACAGAAGACGGGCCGCTTCATCTCCGGGATTTCAAAAGATGCATTGCAGGCATTGATTACATACGACTGGCCGGGCAACGTTCGCGAGCTTGAGAATGCGATCGAACGTGCCGTGATCATTGCTTCAGGACGCCAAATCGAGTTGGAAGATCTGCCCGAAGCCATCAGCAAGATCGCGCTTGAGGCCCATGATCGAATTAAAGTCGAAAGAGCAAAGGCCGCGAGTGAAGGCCGCACCACAACTTTTGAAGTGACGGTGCCATCGTCTATGGATGAGATCGAGCGGCAGGCGATTGAAGCGACGCTTGATTACACGCAAGGTGACAAGTCCGAGGCAGCGCGCTCACTCGGGATCGCTAGAAAGACGCTTTATCGGAAGCTGGAGCAATACAACGGCAAGAACTAAGGATGAGGGATGAAAGAGATGAGGGATGAAAGAGCGAAGGACGTCCTTTTCCTTCATCCTTTGCTTCCCGTTGGGCCCATTTGCTATAGTCCAACGCCGTAATATTCCTCGTAAATTTAACGAAACCAGCGAAGTAATGATGCTTCGCTTTCGCAGAAAGGACCCCAAATTCATGGGAAACGATGATTATCGGAGAGACAGCGGCGATAGCATTTCCACCCGGTTAACGTACCTACTGATTGGTGGCGGCATCGGCGCGATCCTGGCGCTTTTGTTTGCCCCTAAGTCAGGTGAAGAACTGCGTGGCGATATCGCTGATGCGACGCGAAAAGGTATTGACCGCTCGCGCGAGGCAGCTCAGCAACTGAGTGATCGTGCAGGTGAGTACTACGAAGCCACTCGCGAACGCGCGTCTGAACTGTACGCCCAGGCAGCCGAGAAGGCCGGCGATGTTGCGAAGACCGCTCGCGAAGCTGCAGCGCGCCAGACTGGAACAGTTGCCGCGGCAATCGACGCCGGTAAGAAGGCTTACCAGGAAGAGAAGCGCAAGACTGAAATGTCGGGCCGCATCGACGCTGCTCCAAACTACGACAACAAAGCGAACTAAAACATTGAAGATTGGTGATTGAAGATTGCCGGATCCTCCGAGAACAATCTTCAATCGACAATCAAAAATCTAAGATCACCAATGAATTTCCCGGCTCTGCAAATCAACACGCACGATCCGCTCTTCTGGATCATGATCGTGATCGCGGCTTCGTTCGTCATCATCGCAATTGCGATGGTGGCGATCGCGGTCTACGTCAGTCGTGCCGTGAAGTCAGTCAATCGTCTCGAAGAGAAAATGGAGCCACTGATCGAGCGCGTGACAGTTGTCAGCGAGCAAGGGAAACAGATTGCGGTTCAGGGTAAGTTTATCGCCGAGCAGTTCAGTGTCGTATCGAACCATCTCGCCACAGCGACACAGCATTTCTCTGAGTCGTTAGCGATCATCAAAGGCGAAGTCGCGGAACTTAAGGTTCTAGTAAGTGACACGGCTCTTGAAGCCCGAGATAAAGTCGAGCTGGTGAGTAACACGATCGATCGGACACATCGCCAGGTGGCGCAGACTACTGACTTCATACATTCGAAGGTGATTGAGCCGGCGCGCGAGCTCGCAGCGATTATGGCGGGGTTTCGCCGCGGCCTCGAAGTGCTCGTTGCGCCCGTGCCAAAGCCCATTAATCAAACTTACGGCGAGGACGAAATGTTTATCGGCTGAACGAGCATTTCAAAAGGATTCCGAAGGAACCCGATCCACTCGCTGCGAACCACAGTGGATCGGGTTTTTAGTTTTTTGGTCTTGGGTCTTAGGCCTTTGGCCTTTGGCCTTTGGTTGGAACACTCAATCATTGGTCAATTGTTATTTGATATTTAAGATTTGAGCATTAGATGAGGAGTATACGTCTCGGCTGGGTTTTCCAAATCTCAAATCTCAAATGTCAAATAACAATTGACCAATGATTCATTCTTCACCAAAAGATTAAAGTTCCGAGGGCAATGGCAAAGACCAAAGGCCAAAGACCAAAGCGCAATTCGAAATCCGAAATCGCCTCTGCTACCATTACAAACTCCGTGACTCAATATTATGTCCACTGAAACACTCGACCTGAAAAAGACAGTCAACCTGCCGAAGACGGGGTTCTCTCAGAAAGCGAACCTGGCGCAGGCTGAACCCGCGCGCCTCAAGAAATGGGAGCAACTCGATCTCTATCGACTGATCCGTGAATCACGCAACGGCGCTCAAAAGTTCATTCTTCACGACGGCCCGCCGTACGCCAACGCCGACATTCACCTGGGTACGGCGATGAACAAGATCCTGAAAGACTTCATTGTCAAATCGCGCACGATGATGGGCTACGACGCGCCATACGTTCCGGGCTACGACTGTCACGGACTACCGATTGAACTGTTCGTTGATCGAAAACTGGGCGCGAAGAAAGCAAACATGTCTCCCGTCTCGATCCGCCGCGCCTGTCGCGAACACGCAGCTCAGGCGCTGAAGAACCAAACTCGCGACTTCAAACGACTCGGAATTCTCGGCCAGTGGGACGACCCGTATCTCACAATGTCGAACCACTTCGAAGCTGAGACTGCGCGAATGTTCGCACGCTTTGTCGAGCGAGGTTACGTCTACAAAGGTGCGCGACCGGTCTATTGGTGTATTCACGATCAGACAGCGCTCGCTGAGGCCGAGGTCGAGTATCACCACCACACAAGTCCGTCGGTTTACGTAAAGTTTCCTCTTCGCAGCGATCCCGGATTAATCGATCCTGCATTGAAAGATAAAAAGGTTTTCGTCCTAATCTGGACCACTACGCCCTGGACGCTGCCGGCGAATCTCGGCATCGCGGTTCATCCTGATTTTGAGTATTCAGCGTTTGAGCACGGCGATGAGGTCTACATCGTCGCAAGTGAATTGGTAGAGGCAGTGGCAGCCAAATGCGATCTTGGACCACGTTTGGACTCCGGTGATCGCCAGCCGGTTAAGATCCTCGCGAGCTTCCCCGGTTCGAAACTTGATCGACTCGAATGCACGCACGCGTGGTTGGATCGTCCGTCGCTGTTGATGGTCGGCGAACACGTCACGTTGGGCGGTGAAGCAGACGCCGAAACCGAACTCGATGTCAGTGAGGCAGAGAAGAAACAGTCGGGAAGCAAAGCGGGAACAGGCGCAGTTCATACCGCTCCCGGACATGGACATGACGATTTTGTAATCGGCAAGCGCTACGGACTCGAGGTGTATTGCCCGGTCGATCATGCCGGACGATTTACCCCGGAGGTCGAACACTTTGCCGGTCTTCGTGTTTTTGAGGCGAACGAGAAGATCGTTGAATTCATGCGCGATAAGGGTGTGTTGTTGTTCAGCGAGAATTACGAACACCGGTACCCACACTGCTGGCGCTGCAAGAATCCCGTGATCTTCCGCGCGACACCACAGTGGTTCATTGCTATGGACCAAACGCACACCTCGGCCGTCGAGAGCAACGAAGATGCTTCCTCTGAACGCAAAGCCAACGGTGACGGTGGGCTTCGCGCTGCTTCACTACGTGAAATCGAGAACGTGCAATGGATCCCTGCGTGGGGCGTGGATCGGATGCGCAACATGCTGAAGGGCCGGCCTGATTGGTGCGTCTCGCGCCAACGGGTTTGGGGCGTCGCGATCCCGGTCTTCTATTGTGCACGCTGCAGCGAAGCTGTCGCTGATCCCGCTGTCATCAATCACGTGGCTGACATCTTTGAGAATGAGTCGGGTGATGCATGGTACACGCGCGAGGCGGTCGACTTATTGCCGCAAGGCTACGTCTGTAAAAGCTGTGGTGCAACGGAATGGACGAAGGAGACTGACATTCTCGACGTTTGGTTTGACAGTGGTACTACGTCGATCGCCGTACTTGAGAATCCTCGGCGCGAAGAGCTGCGCTGGCCTGCCGATGTCTACCTTGAAGGCGGCGATCAATTTCGCGGTTGGTTTAATTCGTCGTTGATGATTGGGCTGGCCGCTCACGATCGTGCTCCCTATAAAACGGTGATTTGCCATGGGTGGACGCTCGATGCGCAAGGTCGGGCCATGCACAAGTCAGCCGGCAATGCAGTTGAGCCGGAAGTAGTGATCAAAGAGTCAGGGGCTGAGATCATTCGCCTGTGGTGTGCGTCTACTAATTATTTCGAGGATATGCGTGGCTCTGACGAGATCTTCCAGCGCGTGATGGATGGGTATCGCAAGTTGAGGAATACAGCGCGGTTTGCGTTGGGTAATCTCGCGGGGTTTGAGCCGGAACGCGATGGGGTCTCTGCTGGAGAAATGCTCGAGATTGATCGATGGGCATTGGCCGAGTTGGACGCAATAACTGACAAGGTGTTGAAGGCTTACGATGGTTTCGAATTTCATTCAGTCTTCCACTTGCTTTACAACTTTGCGACGGTCACATTGTCAGCCAGATACTTCGATATCGTTAAAGATCGCTTGTACACATATGCGCCTCGCAGCACGCCGCGACGGTCGGCACAAACAGCACTACACCGGATTGCCGATAGTCTTGCTCGATTGCTGGCTCCGATTCTTGTGTTCACGGCCGACGAAATCTGGGAAAACCTTCCGGCAAAAGAGGCACCACGTCCATCTGTTCATTTAGCGGAGTTTCCAAAGCCTCGATTACGCGATGATCATGGACTGCTAGCTGACTGGGCGAGCATCTTTTTGGTGCGCGATACTGTACTTTCACACCTCGAAAAGTCACGGGAGCGAAAGGAAATCGGTAGTTCTCTCGAGGCCAAAATCGCAATTAAAGCTAGTAGCAGCATCTTTAAGATCCTGAAAAAGCGCGAGCCGGATCTTAGATACATCTTTATCGTTTCGAAAGTAGATCTAACCGAAGATGCTGACGCGCCGGAAAGATCATTTTGGGTTGAGTCATCGAAAGCGCCAGGACTTAAATGTGAACGTTGTTGGAACTATTCGACCAGGGTAGGAGAATCGGCAAAGTATCCGACAGTCTGTGAGCGATGTGTTGGGGCGTTGGACGAGATTGAGCGCGAGAACTCGGAGACATCTTAGATTTTTCGTCCCAGCGGGACGACATGTTTATAGCCCGCATTGTTTTTTTGAATGTTTCGCTCCTTTAGGAGTGAAATCGCTTCGCCTGCGGCGTCGAACTTGTTTCTACTTTATTGCTATAAACATTTCGCGCCTAACGGCGCACAATCCAATGCAGAACATCGGTGACTGAGATGAACGACATTCAAATCATCGACAATGCTCGTACACGCTTAGCCTGGCGGTCGGGATATCTACTCGCATCATTCGGAATCTACCTTGCTGATCAGGCGAGCAAGGCGTGGGCGGTGCGTGAACTCCGGTTTGGTCAGGATCGCACCATTGTCTCCGGTCTGCTCGATCTCATTTACACCGAAAATCCCGGAATCGCTTTCGGTCAATTGCAGGAAGGTGGTTCCTTCGGCCGGTGGTTCTTTGTAGCTCTCGCAACAGCCGCATCGATCGCGGTGCTTTTTTATTTCTGGCGAACGCCCCGAACTGACGATCGTGTGCTTGGCGCGTGTGCTCTTCTCCTCGCGGGCATAGTCGGTAACATGACAGACCGAATTCGTTTGGGATATGTAGTCGATTTCATTGCAGCACATGCGGGCAGTTATCATTGGCCAACGTTCAATGTTGCTGATGCGAGCATCGCAATTGGCGCGGTGTTACTGGCATATGACGTAATTTTCGCGAGCAGGAAGAAAACTGAGGTCGGGCCGAACGCGAAAGACCAAAGTCCGAAGGCCATCTGAAGGATGTATCCAGAGCTATTCCATATCGGCAGTTTTCCCGTTAATACATACGGCGTGTTTCTCGCGCTTGCTTTCCTCACGGCGATCCTGCTTTCCGTAAAGCTTGCGGCGAGAGACGGATTGCCGAAGGAAAAAATCTACGACCTTTGTCTCTGGATGCTGCTCGCTTCGTTGATTGGCTCGAAGCTGCTGATGCTCTTCACTGAACCCGAGTATCGCGATAATCCTTGGCAGTTGTTGTCGTTGGATTTCCTTCGTTCAGGCGGCGTCTTTTACGGTGGACTACTCGGCGCAATCATTACCGGCTACTTCCTGATGAAGCGTTACAAGCTTCCGTGGTGGAACACTGCGGATGCGTGCGCGCCGGGAATCGCATTAGGAAATTTTTTTGGCAGGCAAGGATGTTTCGCTGCCGGTTGCTGTTGGGGCAAGCCGACGAACCTGCCATGGGGCGTGAAGTTCCCACAATTGGGCCACGAGATCACTGGTGTACCCACTGAGACCTACTTGCATCCAACGCAGTTGTACGAATCGTTTGCGATGCTCGTGGTGTTTCTATTCTTATTCTGGTTACACAAGCGCCGCGCGTTCAGTGGACAAGTCATCCTGGCCTACGCGCTGCTGTATTCCGTAATCAGATTCTCAATTGAATTTGTTCGTGACGATCCACGAGGCGACATTTTTGGTTTGACGACGTTGACCGGCCTCTCAACGTCGCAGTTGATCAGTTTAGTTGTCGGAATCGGCGCATTGATTCTATTGATCCTGCGTCGTCGAAGAGCACAAGCAATGGAGAAAGCTGACGGGTTGGTGGCCTCGAGCGCTCGAGCGTAAGTGTTAGTTCAATGCAGTGGGTCGATAGTCAGTACCTACCGCGTTACGGTAGTTACTTTCGACCCACAATGATCCAGTCATTGGAGGAGATTTCGTTTGAAACCTCTCTTACTCATTCTTCTACTCACAACGTCTCTCCTCTTCACGACCCCTGCCGTGCGTTCATTGAACACGCAGGATGGCCAATCGTTATTGCTTCCACAAGAAAAGCACCTGCGCAATCTGAAACAACTAACCTTTGGTGGTGAGAATGCCGAAGCTTACTTTTCGGCTGACGGGAAACAACTGATCTTTCAATCGACGCGCGATGGACATGGTTGTGATCAAATTTATTCGATGAACATCGATGGTTCTAACCCGAAGTTGCTTTCGACTGGCGAGGGTCGAACAACGTGCTCGTACTTCTTTCCGAACGGTCGGCGGATTCTGTATTCATCAACACACCTTGGTTCTAAAGAGTGTCCACCGCGACCCGATTTTTCCCAAGGGTACGTTTGGGCTGTTTACCCCGACTTCGACATTTTCACAGCTAAACCTGACGGCTCTGATCTCAAGAGGCTTACAAACACCCCAGGGTACGACGCAGAAACGACGATCACGCTTGATGGCAAGAAGCTCGTGTTCACCTCGATCCGCGACGGCGACCTCGACATCTATACGATGAATGCTGATGGAACTGAGGTCCGGAGACTCACGAACGAACTCGGCTATGATGGCGGTCCATTCTGGTCCTACGACGGTAAGCAGATTGTCTACCGCGCCAATCATCCGCAAACAGAAAAAGACAAAGCAGACTATCTGAGACTGCTGAAACAGAATCTAATCAGACCGACGACCCTGGAAATTTGGGTAATGAACGCCGACGGTTCGAACAAACGTCAGGTTACGCGAAACGGAAAAGCGAACTTTGGTCCATATTTCTTTCCGGATGGAAAGCGGATCATCTTTGCTTCAAACATGGACGATCCACGCGGACGAAACTTCGATCTGTACAAGATCAATATCGACGGCAGCGGTCAGGAGCGAATTACATTCAACGGGACTTTCGATGGGTTTCCGATGTTTTCACGTGATGGAAAGAAATTAGTGTTTGCATCGAATCGCCATGCAGCCAAAGAGGGCGAGACCAATGTTTTCATCGCCGACTGGATAGAGTAAGGCATTGCCGATTGCCGATTGAGGTCAGTACCACTTCGCGGTAGCGGGTGGGTGCGCAGCCAACGCCTCCTGCTGCTATTGTCTTGTAGCATTAAAAAGTGAGCACAATCATGAATACCAAACGATCCTCCGTACTTATTTTTGCGCTGTTATTAACTTCAATATCAGTTGTTGTTGGTCAACAACTCGCCTTTCAGCTCGAGCCAAATGTTGAGAACCTGCGCAAGCATGTCAGCTATCTTGCCGCCGACGAACGCGATGGACGTCGGACAGGAACACCTGGCGCCGACGAGGCAGCGCGGTATATCGCAGCTGAGTTTGCGCGATTAGGACTGAAGCCTGTTCAGAATGGACCAACACCGAAGACGCCGAGCGATGCGACGGCGCAGTACCTCCAGAAGTTTCCGTATGTGGCGGGCGTTGAGCTAGGAAAATCAAACTCGCTTTCAATCCGTACGGCTGATGGCGCGGTGATAAAACCTATCGTGAATGAAGACTGGGTGCCGTTGTCGTTATCGTCGAACGCGACGGTCGACAACACAAACGCGGTTTTCACTGGATTCGGCATCACTGCGAGCGAACTTAGATATGATGATTACGCCAACGGCAGGGCCTCGGGAAAGATCGCGATCATTCTTTCTGGTACGCCCGATGGACAGAACCCGCATGGTCGGTTCGCGCAGTTTGAGGATCCGCAGTTCAAGGCAATCGCCGCCCGTAACGCCGGCGCGAAGGGACTGGTGATTATTGCGCGTGAGAAAAACTTCAAGGACGATCCGCTCGCAGCGCTTCGAATGCGCTATTCGCCCACCGACGCCGGTTTACCCGTAATCGTGATTTCACGTGAGTTAGCCCGTCGGATTTTCGAGGGGACTGGCATTAAGGATTTCGAAGAGGTCGCAGCCAAGGCTGAGAAGGCGCTCGCCCAACAAGGTGAGTCCGTCGTTCGCGATTACAACGTAATCGTGGGCGTTAATTTCGATCTCCTCGGAACAACCACACTGACACTTTCAACAGATATAGTTCGTCGCCAAGTACCCGCCTACAACGTCATCGGCGTTCTCGAAGGCTCTGATCCCAAACTCAAGAACGAAACGATCGTCGTTGGTGCACACTACGATCACCTTGGTCGCGGTGGCGAAGGCAGCCTCGCGCCAAAAGAAGGCGAGATACATCACGGCGCGGACGACAACGCTTCAGGTACAGCTGGCGTACTGGAACTCGCGCGCATTTTCACGATGCCTGAATTCAAACCTAAAAGAACGCTCGTCTTCATGGCTTTCAGTGGTGAAGAAGAGGGGCTACTGGGTTCGAACTTCTATGTGAACAACCCACTGTTACCGCTCGCGAACACCGTTGCGATGATCAATATGGACATGATCGGCCGCATGAAAGATCGCAAGCTTCAGATCGGTGGTGTTGGTACGGCAAAAGAGTGGCGGGACATCATCAACGCCACCAACAAAGCACAGACGATGCTAGTCAATGTCAGCGCGAATGGCTCGATCTTGATGGACAAGAACCCAAAAGATAACGATAAAACACGGGTTGCGATGCCGATCGTGGTCGGGTCGAACGGAGAAACGATTGTGAGCGCGAGTTCGGAACGTGCGTTCGATCTAACCCTTCAAGAAGACGGATATGGCCCGAGCGATCACTCATCTTTCTACTCCAAGCACGTTCCAGTGTTGTTCTTCTGGACGGGAACGCACGCCGATTACCACAAACCGTCTGATACCTCGGACAAGATCAATTACGAAGATGAAGCAAAGCTACTGGCTTTTGTAGCTCGCATCATTCTCGATCTCGATAACGACGAGAAACGAATCACATTTACAACTGCGAAGAGCGACGCAGCGCCGCGAACAGGCGGGTTCCGCGTTTACCTCGGAACGATTCCAAACTATGCAGACAGTAATGACGGATTGTTGCTCGACGGAGTTCGCGAAGATTCACCGGCGGCCAAGGCTGGCCTGAAGGCGGGCGACAAGATCGTTAAGATCGGCGGCCATGACGTTAAGAATGTCTACGACTACACGTTCGCGCTGGGTGAGCTGAAGGCAGGGCAGGAGTATCCAATCGAAGTGATGCGGGGAACAGAACGACTGTCCCTGAAGATCACACCTGAGGCGAGGAAGTAATTTTTAGTGATGAGTGATAGTGATGAGTAATAAGCGGGCGAGTTAATAAGGAGGATTCAAGTCCTCCTTATCACTATTTGCTCATCACTCATCACTGCTTGTGTTACCAACGAGGTTCGCGTTCGAAACGATCGTTGTCGCGATCTCGGCCGCCGCCGTAGCCACCCCCACCTCGGCCACCACGACCACCGCCATAACCTCCACGACCACCGCCACCTCTGTCGGTTCTTGGTTTGGCTTCGTTGACAGTCAAATTGCGACCGCCAAAATCCTTGCCGTTGAATTGTTCGATAGCTGCCGCCGCCTCTTCTGGAGTTGCCATTTCGACGAAAGCAAAGCCACGTGATCTACCGGTTTCCCTGTCTTCAATCACGGAAGCTGATTCTACCGTGCCTGCTGCGGAGAAAGCCTCGCGCAGTTCTTCGCTCGTGGTACGGAACGAGAGATTTCCTACGTACAGTTTTGTAGCCATTCTTCTACTATCCTTGGTTTGGGGAAGCGCGGGCTTGCTTGGAAGTTCGCTGATGCAGTTCGGAGGGAGACGGCCGATACTTTCGGCGACTGCGACGGAACCCGGTGCTCTAAATCTCGAGAGCGGCTTCTAACTTAAGTTGACAATTGCCTCACTCTCTATCAGCCGAACCTCGTCGCTTTACGATCACGGACAGGCGCGAACACCTTTGACGCGCGAGAGCAGGTATCTGTAAGCAAAAGTATGCCCGCAGGGTTTCAGGGGCGTCAAGGAAAAACATTGCCGACTTTTGATTGTCGATTGCCGATTGCCCCGATTTTGCTGGTTGGTGCTGACGATCGGCTGAGATCGCGGGTCAAAATGACTGAGCGATGGAACCCGCCAATCGACAATCTGCAGTCAAAAATCTTCATTGCTATTCGTGATTTCGCGTTTTTCCGTCGCATCGCTTACTATCTGTGGCTTCCTTCAATAGTCAATTTCGAAAGGGTTTTATATGTCTACACGTATCCCCATTACAGTTGCGCGCGGCGATGGCATCGGTCCGGAAATCATGGGGGCCACGCTGCGCATTTTAGACGCGGCCAACGCGCCACTTGAATATGAACATATCGATATAGGTGAAAAGGTTTACCTGGCGGGCAATACCTCAGGCATCGAACCAAGTTCGTGGGAGTCGTTGCGCAGGACAAAAGTATTCTTGAAGGCGCCGATTACCACACCACAAGGCGGCGGTTACAAGAGTCTCAATGTCACCGTCCGAAAGGTGCTGGGCCTGTACGCGAATGTGCGACCCTGCGTCTCGTATCACCCGTTCGTCGAAACGAAGCACCCGAACATGGACGTCGTTATCGTCCGTGAAAATGAAGAGGATCTCTACGCCGGCATCGAGCATCGTCAAACAAACCAGGTCGTTCAATGTTTGAAACTCATCTCGCGTCCGGGGTCAGAGAAGATCGTTCGCTACGCCTTTGAATACGCCAGACGCAACAACCGCAAGAAAGTCACTTGCTTCACCAAAGACAACATCATGAAGTTCACTGACGGGTTGTTTCACAAGGTGTTTGATGAGATCGGGCAAGGATACCCGGATATTGAAAAAGAGCACTGGATTGTCGACATCGGCGCCGCAAAACTCGCCGATACCCCCGAAGCTTTCGACGTAATTGTCATGCCAAATCTCTACGGCGACGTGCTGTCAGACGTGGCGGCCCAGATAGCCGGTTCAGTTGGTTTAGCAGGCTCAGCAAATATCGGCGAGCACGTGGCGATGTTTGAAGCGATTCACGGTTCGGCTCCCAGGCGTGCAGGTCAGAACCTTGCTAATCCATCCGGTCTGCTGCTCGGCGCTGTCATGATGCTGGTCCATCTTGGTCTAACTGACACTGCTGAGCAGGTGCACAATGCATGGCTGCGCACGATCGAAGACGGCATTCACACCTACGACATCTACGACGAGAAAGTGAGCAAACAAAAAGTCGGAACGAAGGAATTTGCTGAAGCTGTAGCCGAACGACTTGGGCAACGGCCGCAAGTTTTCAAGGCTGTTGCTTACAAGAAAGCCGAACCTCAGAAAGCCGGCGGTGCAGCAACTGGAGCCCCCATGGCGAAGAAAGATCTCGTCGGCGTCGATGTTTTTCTTGACTGGACCAAAGGCAGCGCAAACGACCTCGGCGCTGATCTGAGCAAGCTCAGCGGTGACGGAGTGAAGCTCACGATGATCAGCAACCGCGGCGTGAAGGTTTGGCCTGGCGGTCATGCGGAAACGTTCTGTTCAGACCACTGGCGATGTCGTTTTCTACCGGATGCCGAAGGTAAAACTGTTGCGCACTCACAGGTGATCTCGTTGTTAACGCGCGTGGCAGATGCTGGATACGACTTCATCAAGACGGAGAACTTGTACAACTTCGACGGCGAGCGTGGGTTCTCGCTCGACCAGGGAGAATAGAAAGATTCCGGATTTGGATTTGGTCTCTGCGCAACCCTTTGCGTTGTCTGCGTCTCTTGCGGTTTCGGTTTCAACTTACTTACCGAAGAGACGCCAAGGACGGAAAGGTTGCGCAGAGACTTGAAACTGAACCAGCATCAGGAATTCGGATTGGTATTTTGATTTCGATTCTAAGTCTCGAGTCCCAACGCTCGAGTCTATCAACGGAAAGGTGACGAACATTTAATGGCTACTAAGGCGGGTGGGTCCAAATCAGGAACAACATCAGGCAAAGAAAATCCGAAATCCGCAACGCGAAATCCCAAATCTCTCGTCGCGGTCATCATGGGTAGTCAGTCAGACTGGGATACCATGCGCCATACAGATGAAACACTCACGAAATTTGGAGTCGCGCATGAATGTCGTGTGATCTCCGCACATCGTTCGCCTTCGCTGGCCGCCGAGTTTGGCTCGACGGCGGAGTCGCGCGGAGTTGAAGTTGTCATCGCCGCAGCTGGCGGAGCCGCCCATCTTGCAGGCGTATTGGCTGCGCATACCACTCTGCCGGTCCTCGGCGTGCCAATGAAAAGCGATGCGCTGAACGGAATGGATTCGTTACTGGCGACAGTGCAAATGCCTGGAGGAATCCCTGTCGGCACGCTCGCAATTGGAAAACCGGGAGCAGTCAATGCCGCTTTGTTTGCAGTTGCAATACTGGCGAACAGTCGGCCGGAACTCAGAAAAAAACTTCACAACTTTCGTAAAGAACAGGAAGCCAAGATCCGCGCAACGACGTTAGCGTAGAAGAGATTCAGCCGCAGATTCCCACAGATAAACACGGATAAGTCGAAGTCGATTTGTTGTCATACCGATGTTTATCTGTGCCGATCTGCCGCCGATTTGCTCTTTAGGTTCGGCTTAGCGCACAATGCCTCCACGTTACTACGCTTGAGCGCGCGCCAAATCCCCGCGACCGCTCTGTTTCATCTTTTCTTCCTGCTACTTCTTGAGGACTTCCTGCGCGGATGATCGGTCAGACAGTTTCGCACTATCGAATTGTTGACAAACTCGGAGAAGGCGGCATGGGTGTCGTTTATCTCGCGGAAGATAAACACCTCGGACGTCGCGTCGCCGTCAAATTTCTCGGATCAACGGACCATCATTATCGCGCGCGTTTCATTCGCGAAGCTCGCGCCGTCTCGAACCTCAACCATCCGAACATTGCGACTCTTCACGATTACGGCGAGACCGATGAAGGTCTTCCTTTTATCGTCATGGAGTACGTAAAAGGCCAGCGGCTTTCAGACTTGCTTGAAAGTGGCATCACGCTCAGACGTGCAGTAGAGATTGTTGCGTCAATCGCTGAAGCACTCGCGGAAGCACACGAACAAGGCATCGTCCATCGCGACATCAAACCATCGAATGTGATCGTCAACGATCGCGGTCAGGTCAAGGTGCTCGACTTCGGTTTGGTAAAGCACTTGTTTGAAGAACCAAAGTCAGGAGTAGATCTTGACGCCGACACAATCTACTCAACCCAGACGCGAAGCGATGTCATAGTCGGAACGCCGCTTTATCTTTCGCCGGAACAGGCGACTGGCAAGACTGTTGATGGACGTAGTGACCTGTTCTCGCTTGGGGCATTGTTGTATGAATCCATTTCCGGCAGGTCAGCATTTTCCGGCGAGAGTGTGTTAGAGATCGGCGCGCAGATTATTCACGTCAATCCCCCTCCTCCGTCTCAGTTTAATTCGCATATCCCTGCTGAACTCGATCGAATCACGATGCGCGCGCTCGAAAAGAAACTGGATGCGCGCTATCAATCGGCAGCGGAGATGTTGACGGATTTAAGAGGAGTTTTACCGGCGCTTGACGAAAACGGAGTTCCCACGACCGCTCGTGTCCAAAGGGACACGCCGGCGGCAAACAGGGCGACGAACGCGTTGGCGACTTTTACTACCTCGCTTCGTCGTCAGCGATTCTCGTTTGCCGCGATCATCGGTGCCGTCTTGCTTACAGGAATTGTAATCGGCATCGCTTACAAGTGGTGGCCTCGTTCTTACTATCAACCGTCAGCCGCCGCGCTCAGTTGGTATCAGAGGGGCACTGACGGTTTGCGCAATGGCGCTTATTACCAGGCGAGTAAGGCACTCGAGCAGGCGATCGCGATTGACGGTAATTATGCGCTGGCACACGCGCGTCTTGCCCAGGCCTGGGAAGAAATGGATTACACGGACAAGGCAAAGGATGAGTTGCTGGCAGCGTCTACGCTTGCAGGTAATCGTTCGAGAGTCACGGCTGTCGATGCACTGTATCTGGATGCGATAACCGCGAGCGTTCGCCACGACTTCCCACAAGCAGTGAAGACTTACACACAGATCGCTGACCTGTCGCCGGACGACAGCCAGGTCTACGTTGATTTGGGCAATGCCTGTGAGAACAACGGTGATATCGATAAAGCAATCGCGAATTACGAAAAGGCGATCAAGATTAGTAACGAGCAGTATCCGACGCCTTATTTACGAGCCGGCATGATCTACCATCGTAAGCAGGACACGACTAAAGCGATGGCTAATTTCGATAAGGCTGAGTCGCTTTATCGCGCGGCAAGCAATAACGAAGGTGTGAATGAAGTCTGGCGACAAAGGGGGATTCTCTACCGCGACAAGGGAAACTACGCGCAGGCGCGTGAGCAGTTTGAAAAATCGCTTGAAGCCGCGAGAACTTTAGGAAACGATGCGCAGCAAATAAACGCGCTCATAGATCTGAGCTATCTGTTATCGATGCAGGGCCAAACAGTTGAAGCTGAGCGCCTCGCGAACGACGCAGTTAAGTTTGCACAAAATAAACAACTCGAAAACCTCGCGACAGGTGGTCTGCTTGAGTTAGGAAACTCGTTCTCCAATCGTGGCGATTACAAAAAGGCCGAGGAATACTTCAGGCAAGCAATTGAATTTGCGGAGGCAAACAAGGGTAGGCTTCGAGAAGCGCGCGGACGCGCCAATCTCGGGGGACTGTATATTCAAACAGGAAGGGTTGACGAAGGTTTGCCGTTGGTCCAACAGGCGCTGACTTATTTTCAGCAGGCAAACTACACGCGCAACGTTTCTTACTGCCTAACACAGATTGGGCGCGCATATCGGCGAAAGGGTGATTACGGTTCAGCGCTCCAAACTTTGAATCAAAGACTGCAAATAGCACAGCAGGGTGGCAACCCACTCGAAATCGCCAACTCGTATGGTGAAATCGGAGCGGTGTTATTTGACCAGGAAAATTTTCCGGCTGCGCTGAGTCAGTATGATAACGCTCTTAAGATTTCCAAAGATGTCGGCAATAAACTTCGCATCGTTTTCAACCAGGCAAACCGCGCGAACATTCTCTGGCGAATCGGACGTTTTGAAGAGGCGAAACAAACGCTCGACGAAGTATCGAGTGCAATCAAGCAGCAGCCAAACGACTTCAAGCAGTTACAGCCTCGAGTGGAATTGATCGCCGCGCAGATTTCGCTCGCGCAGAGAGACCTGGCCCAGGCTAACCAGCGAGCTGCGGCTGCGATTGAACTGTCAGGAACCAACTATCCTGACGTCGTAATGGAGAGCAAATTCACCCTGGGCCTCGCGAAGGCGCTTTCGGGAGGTGCGAAGGACGGCGAGACGCTATGTAACGAGGCCGCACGTCTGGCGAACGATGCTGGCGAAACACTTCTGGTAGCTCGGGCACAGCTCGCTGAGGCGGAGAGCGCCTTACAGGCAAATGACGCGGAAAAAGCCGCTACGCTGGCGGCTCAGGCCCAGGATAGTTTTGCGCGCAGCTCGCAGTTGGAGTCGCAATGGCGAGCTTATTTGATAGCGGCGCTGGCAAATGAGCGTCGTGGGGAGGCCGCCACGGCCGTTCAACAGCGGCAGCAGGCGAAAAATCTTTTGCAGGAACTCGAGAAGCAGTGGGGTTCAGACGCCTTTAAGGGTTATACTGCGCGTCCTGATATTCAGATTTACTCAAAACAACTAGGCTGAGCGCCTAGATACTCCCGAATCTCAAGGAGGTCAAACATGTCCGACAGAGAAAACGATCCAAATGCCCAGGCTATCGATCCGCCGGAGAATACCCGCTCTGATGCGATGAATATGGAATCTACGGAAGATTCAGCGGAAGCCATCGATCCGCCCGAGAACACCAGCAGCAACAATTAACTGGTCACTATAGATCGCAGCCCAGTTAGCCCAGGTGTTAGGTCCCACAACTAAATAGTCGTTCAGCAGTAATACTCGCTGAACCTCCTTTCGCATTGGCGTGTCGTGGCGATTGTTAGGATCGCCACCCACGCCGGCAATTCATCGCGCTGCACAACTGGTTCCGCAGCTGCGAATTTGCCTCACGATCATTCGTCGAGTACGAAAGACCGTTTTTAGCTGCGCCACCGTGGCATCGGCGTGCGTTGAGATCTGTTTAGCCGCAGATCTTCAGAACAGGAGCGAAGCGACTGTCTCAACTGACGCGGTATGTCGGACGGAGAGACAGTCTCTTCGCTGCTGCTCTGATCTGCTCGGCGTGATCTGCGGGAAACGGTTTATCGTCGACGCGTAAGAAGAGCAACGACCGCGACAAATAAAGCTGAGCCGATGATGGACCAGATGATTGGGAAGCTGGTCGTGCCGATTCGCACCGGAAAGAGTTCAGGCAAACCCATCAATCGAGCCAACCACATACCAACCAGCGCTCCGACAAATCCAAGAGCGATTGATACGAGGCAGCCGCCACGCGAGTAGCCGGCGATAGCTTGTCCCAACGAACCGCAAATGCCGGCGATGAGCAGTAGGATTAATACGTCGAGTAATGTCATGGTCTTTCTCTGAGTTTGGGTTTTGTTGCTTTGTTCTCTGGGGACTCCACAACTTCTCATTCTCCCCCACTTTTAGGTCGGGCTTCCGGTTCGTTTTAGGCCGCTTTACGTCTTTAGATAGCCAACCATTTCAATGGTTTTTAAATTCGCCTCAAACGAATGGCTGTTGGAACAAACCATTAAAATGGTTGCGCGTGATCGTGAGGGCCGTGGCTCGTCGACAAGTCGCTGATCCCCAACCCTAAAGGTCGGGGAGAATAAGAAGTTGAGTTTCAGGCCTTTGATCTACAAGGCTTCGAGAGTGTCATCTTCACAGTCTTTTTTTCCCAATCCACTCTCGTACGACTGCCTTCAAGTCTCTCTTATTCCCATCAACTTCATAATTCAATTGGCGCATCTCGTTCGTCGAGATCGCTCCAGCGAGTTTCTGCAATACCTCCGACAAAGCAGTCACGCGCGCGAGTGAATCCTGCCTCACGAGGTAGACCGCCTCGTAAGGCGGGAAGTAATGACGATCATCTTCGAGTTGGACGAGATCCAAGGTTGCTAATCGTCCTTCCGTGGAGTTGCCGGCTATCAGATCTACTTCATTTGAAACGAGTGCGATGTAAGTTAACGATAGATCCATCTCGCGCACGTCACGGAAGTTGAGGCTGTAGGCCTTTGAGAGCCCGGCATAACCGTCGGCCCTCGATTTGAAGTCCTGCCCAAAGCCGGCGCGCCAACGAGAAGCATAAGGGGCTACGTCAGAAATCTTCTTCAGATTCAAACTCCTTGCGTCAGCGCCGCGAATAAGAATCGCAAACGTATTCTCAAATCCAAGCGGCTCACTCACCGCAAAATGGAATTTGTCTCCGTATTCCTGCTTCACCTGCTCGTACACCGCGCGTGGATCGCTGATTGGCTGATGACCGAGAATCGCCGTGAAAGACGTGCCGGTGTATTCGGGGTAAAGGTCCATTCTTCCTGCCAGCATGGCCTCATGTGGCAAGTTTCCACCCAACTCAAACTGTCGATCGACTGAAACACCACGCGCTTCTAATAGCTGAGAGATGATCTCTGACAGTAATGCTGACTCAGTGAAGTCTTTCGAACCGATGACGACATGGCCCTGGCTGCTGCCTGATTGCGCACCTTTTCTGCCGTTCGACCACCCTAGTGCCAACGCACCGACCACAAGGACCACGACGAAAGCGAGAATTAATTTTTGCGTAATAGTAACTCTAGGCGCTTTGGCCAGGAACGTGAATCGTTGCTCGACGAGACCCAGCAAGAAGTCAGCAACTAAAGCGAGTAGCGCAGCCGCGATGGCACCCGCTAAAAGTAGGTTGTTGTCATACTGTCGCAGGCCGCGAAATATGTAGACGCCCAGCCCGCCAGCGCCAACGGCGGCGGCGATGGTTGTGACGCCGACTGCAATCACTGTTGCGACACGAACACCTGTAACGATTACACCCATCGCGAGCGGTAGTTCGACCTGTCGAAGAATCTGCCCGCCAGTCATACCCATTGCGACCGCCGCTTCCCTTACGTTTGGATCGACGCCGAGAATTCCGGTCACGGTGTTGCGAATAATCGGAAGCAGTGAATAAAGAACGAGAGCGACGAGCGCTGTTCGTGCTCCGATACCGCCGATGAAAGGCAATGGAATCAGGAAACCAAACAGTGCCAGGCTTGGGACTGTTTGCATGATGTTGGCGATGCCGAGCACCGGCGCGCGTAGTGACCGGTGGCGCGTAAGGAGAATGCCGGTGGGAACGCCAATCGCGACCGCGATAGCGATGGCAATCAGCACGAGGACGACGTGCTGTCTTGTAAGGTCCAACAACTCTGGCCAGTTCTGTTTTAGGAAATGCCAGAAAGACATGGTCTCATTCTCCCCAGGCTTTAGCCTGGGGTCGCTGTCGCCTCTTATTTCCGGGAACCGTTTTAACGGTTTTGCAAACTCACATTCACTTGGATTCGATGCGCTTCGAGAAACCGTTGAAACGGTTTCTATTTCTCGGCCCCGCACAACCCCAAGCTGAAGCTTGGGGAGAATGAGAAGGTTGAGTTCAGAAAAGCTCTTCACCTTTGGGTTATGTTCACTCCATCTGAAACCTTCAGTGTTTCAAGATACGCTTTCGCCCGGGCGTTATCCGATCGCACAAAGCTCTCAGGCGTGTCCAGTAATTCCAAATTGCCTGCGTGCATCAAGCCAATGCGATTGCCGAGCAGCAGTGCCTCACGTACATCATGAGTTACCAGGATCGCTGTCTTGCCAAGAGTTCGCGTGAGCGTTGCAAACTCTCGCTGCAAACTTGCACGCGTCAATGGATCAAGTGCACCGAAAGGTTCGTCGAGCAAAAGTAATGACGGATCGGCAGCGAGTGCGCGCGCAACTCCGACTCGTTGTCGTTGACCACCCGACAATTCTGATGGATACCTCTCCGCGAACTGATCTGGATTCAAGCCGACCAGTTGCAACAACTCGTGTGCACGATCGTTCGTGCGCGATTCGTCCCAACCGGACAGTCTCGGTACAAGTCCAACGTTGCGTTGGATGGTGAAGTGTGGAAACAGTCCGCCTTCCTGGATCACGTAACCGATGCGCCGTCTTAACGCGATTGGATCCCAATCAGTTGTCGCTTTGCCTTCAACCAGCACCTGCCCACTTGAAGGTTCCAATAAGCGGTTGACGAGTTTCAGCGTCGTGGTTTTGCCGCAGCCGGATTCGCCCAGCAAGACGAGAATCTCGCTTTGATCTACTGTCAGGTTGAGATTGGAAAGAATGCTTGTGGTGCCGACGCTATAACTGACGTTACGAAACTCGACTAGGTGCATAAGGTCCAACATCCGCTGAATAGTGCAACTTGACGAACATCAATGCTCAAGCTTCAACGAAATAACTCAAGGCTAGATAAGGACAAGTGAGGAAGGGCGGT
>JBKPMX010000073.1:0-49804 GCA_046765655.1 Acidobacteriota bacterium | reverse complement strand
ACTTAGGTCTGCGTTGGGAATACATCGGACCGCTAACAGAACGGGATGGTCTGGGTTTGATGCCGCAAAATACGTCACTTGATGTGTTGTTCGATCCGAAAGCGGTTCTCGACTTTGCTGGCAAAGGCACAGGCCGAGAATTTCTGGCCAAGGACTTGAATAATTTTGCACCAAACTTTAGCTTCGCACGGGATCCATTCAAGGATGGGAAGACCTCGATTCGCGGCGGTTTTGCAATCTCCTATGCGATCGACAACAACGCAACTGTGCTCAACAACTCCTCGGTAGGCGGTAACGCCGGTCTGGCGTCGACGGTAACAGTCGACCAGATCGGGACCGTCAGCACTACCGGAATCGGCACCATTGCTACGCCTGCGTTCAAGGTGCCGCGCACGATCGAAGAGAACCTGGCACTTAGCCAAATACCAACTCTGTTTACGACCGAGTTCAACCTAAAGACGCCGTATGCCGAGCAATGGAATTTCGGCATTGAGCGTGAAATTATGAAGGACACGGCCCTCTCGGTTGGTTATGTTGGCAACCACGGCGTTCAGCTAACACGCGGACTCGACACGAACCAGGTGATCATTTTCCAAAATGGATTTTTGCAAGATTTTCTTCGGGCGCAGGCCAACTGTGCAGCGCAAGGAGCTACTTTGTCGGGAGCCGGAACACCGCTCGACAAATGCACGAGCGCAGCGTTCAACGCAGCAATTCCAGGCAGCGTGCCGCTCACCATCTTTCCGAAACTCGGGCAGGGTGGAAATCTCACCAATGGCACCATTCTGACTCTGATTAAACAAGGTGAGGTTGCTGAGCTGGCATCGAACTATCTCAACAGCCGCTGCACATACTTTATTCAGAACCCGATCCAAGGTTGTCTCGCTAACTTTAGGGTTTTACCCAACACCGCGACCCTTGGTCCAGAGTTCTTCCTGCCTGTCAATAAGAACGCATTCGTCACTGACTACATCGGTAGCAGTGGGTGGTCTAACTACCACGGACTGCAAGCGGAAATCCGCAGGCGGTTTACCGGTGGCTGGTACTATCAGATCAACTACACGTGGAGCAAAGCCTTCACCAACGCAGAACAGGCACAGGCTGAATTCGCTCCATATCTCGACAATACAGTCGGCGATGCGTGGGAGAAGAAGCGGAACAATCAAGACGTTCAGCACGTGGTCAAGGTGAATGGCCTTTATGAGTTGCCCTTTGGCCCAGGCAAGAGGTACTTCGATGCAGGTGGATGGAAAGGCAAATTCCTTGGCGGATGGCAGATTAGCGGCATCGGCCAATGGAGAACCGGACGTCCAATCTCGTTCTTGTCTTCACGCGGAACGTTGAATCGTGCAGGTCGATCAGGCAATAACACGGTAAACACGAGCTTGACACTTGACCAACTGCAAGCGGGCACAGGCCTCTTCTTCGATCCGAAGACGGGAGCCCCGCTCGTGATTGATCCGTCATGGATCGGACCGGATGGGAAGGCAAGCTCAGCGTTCTTTACTAATCCGCTTCCGGGTGATGTTGGACACCTGAGTCTCACTCCGGTTGATGGTCCAGGGTACTGGAACGTCGATGCGGCGCTAATTAAACGCACCAGATTCCGCGAGCGGCTTGGTGTCGAACTTCGACTTGAGGCGTTCAATGTGTTCAATCACACGAACTTCTCAGTGCCGAACAATCTCGACATCAACTCGACCGATTTCGGTAAGATCAACTCAACCTTTGATAACCGAATCCTTCAGTGGTCCTGGAAGTTCACTTTCTAGGCACACATAACGAGTACCACCTACTCTCCCGGGCGTCGGTTTCCAACAACCGGCGCCCGGCTTTCTTTTCGCTAAAAGGTGAGTGCATTACGCTCCAATTAAGGTGTACTATTCGACCCAATCCGTCTCGTTCATTGCCACAACAAAATATTCCGAAAGCCGAGTAGAAGCGATGACCACCTACCATCATTTGAAACACCTTGTGCTCATCTTGGCCGTGATTCTGGTTGCCGCAACTGTTCCTCTTGCTAGCGGTGACAAAAAGCTGACGCCAACTGACGTAATCAGCAAGCACCTCGAGTCGATTGGACCGCCTGAGCAACGCGCGAAGGCAACTACGACGAAATTATCGGGTACGTGCTCGCTCACGGTGACAGAAGGCGGTACCGGCCAGGCTGAGGGCCAGGCGTTGATGACGTCGAAAGGCGACATGAACATGATTCAACTGACGTTCACCACTGGTGATCCCGCGGTGTGGGTGAAGTTCGATGGGACGAATGCGACAGTGAGTCAGTTTCGGCCGGGTAGGCGCACGAGTCTCGAAAATTTCTTTGCGGCGTACAATGTAATCTTTCGCGAAGGCTTACTCGGGGGAACGCTTTCGAAGGCATGGCCGTTTCTGCACATGGAAAGTAAGAACCCAAAACTGGAATACGCTGGCCTTAAGAAGATTGATGGCAAGGAAGTGCATGCACTGAAATACGTGCCTCGCCACGGATCAGACTTGAAGATCACGCTCTACTTCATGGCGAATACGTTTGAGCATGTGCGAACTGAATACGAGCAAACAATTTATCCGAGCGATCAGCAACGAATTGGTGGCGGAGGCGGCCGAGCTCCGACGGCAGCGCAACCACGTTCGTCGCCTGCGCGAATCAATGCAATCGAAGATTTCTCAAACTTTAAAATCGAAGAGGGCTTAAATCTTCCTCACAAATACAAGTTTCAACTCTCGATCCAATCAGAAGTCAAACCGGCGCTCGTCGAGTGGGTTTTCGATCTAACCCAGTTTACCTTTAATGAGCCAGTGAGTTTTTCCGATTCGTCGGGCGGCTCGATCCAACGATAAATTCTGTGTCGCTTCTGAAGATATCCCGCTAGAATCCGTTCATGACTCCTTCGGCAGCGACTGAACTGTCACTTGCTCCACTCGGTGCCGGAGACCTTATCGACCGAGCCGTTCGACTCTATCGTCGCCATCTATTCATTCTAATTCGCATTGCGGCTCCGCCAGTTATTGTCGCCGCGGCAGGTTGGATTCTCACGACAATCTCGTTTCGCCAGGTGTTTCAAACAGCCAGCGAAGGTGAACTGGCCCTCTATCTCCTTGGCGGCTTTGCGGGTCTCGTCATCACGATTGGTGGTTACTTGTTTACGCTCACCGTGATGGGCGGTGCGACACGCAATCTCGTCGCTCACCTGCTTCGCAATGATCCCGTATCGGCTAAAGCAACCTACGAGGCAGTTCGCGCGCGGTTTTGGGGACTACTATGGGCGTCGGTTCTCGTGCTTGGTTGGATCATGATCGCCTCGGTTGCGGCATTCACTGGCCTCTACATGGTGAGCGCCTTTCTAGTCTTTGGCTCGTTCGTATTCGCGACGTCAGCACCAGGATGGCTGGCAGTCATAGTAGTGGTACTCGGAGTACTCGTTGCATCTTTCGTTTCCTTGTGGGTGTTCTTTTTCGTTGTCGGCCGCGTAGCGTACGTGCCTCAAGTGATGTTGGTGGAAGGTCGCGGCATCATGGAAGCCTTCGGCCGCAGCTTTTCTCTGGCACGCGGCAATGTACGCCGTCTGATGGCGATGACTCTCTTCACTACCTTCGCCACAGAATCAGCAATGATGATTCTGTGGGCGCCACTTACATGGTACGGCTACATCAATGGCATCGATCCATTCAACTCAGCGCAATGGCCAGCGTGGTATGCAATCGTCTACAGCATTCCTGGACCACTGAGTTCAATACTATTGATGCCCGTTTGGATGCTTGGCCTTTCGCTTCTCTACGTCGATGAGCGCGTCCGACACGAAGGGTACGATATCGAGCTGATGGCGTCGCGCCAGTTGCCCGAAATGCCTGAACTGAATGTGACATCACCCCTCGGCACCGCGCTGTCGAGGCAAGTGAAGACTCCACCGCCCGCACCACCGAGAGCTTCCGGGAGCGTGCTCAATCTAGGCTGATGCGAACCAAGTCAACCCCTCATCCGCAGCTCGCCGTTCGTGTCGTTCTCTTTTTTGTGTTCATTTTCTTCGTGCCTGCGTTTGTTCACGCTGCAACTATCGCTGAGTACCAACGGAATCTGAAAGCGGCAATTACGGCGCTCGATACACTGACGCAATCGGATGAAGAGGAAACTGACTCAGCTTATCGCCAACGATTCGTGAACACGCTGACGAACGTGCGCGCGCTCTTACCTGAATCGCAAATGGTCGACTGTGGCGAAGAGCTTTGCACGGTCGACAATTCATGGCTACACGATGAACTGAAGGGTCTGCAAAAGGCGTCTGACGACGATTGGTTTCGCCAGCTGACACGAATCATCGAACGACTAAAGGCGCTTGATGAACGTGTCACTGAACTCCAATCGGCGACCGTTTCAGGTGGCAGTAAATCAGACGCAAAGCAACGACTCAGCGGCATTCTGTCCCGGCCGGAGTATGCAACCAAGAGTCGAGCGAAGAGTGCGTTGGCCCGGATCATTGAAGCTATTGCACGCTGGATTCAAAAGCTATTTGGCCGACACGTTCCCGGTGAACAGGTCGGCCGCAGTCGAGTCACGTCTATCGTTCAAATCATTGTTATCGCTCTCGCAGTTGGAGTTCTGCTTTACGTGATCAAGCTGCTGATTCCACGGTTCATTAGGCCCCGGAAGAAAGAACGAAAAGCTAAATCGGAACCGCGCATTGTTTTGGGAGAACGACTTGAACCTGATGCTTCCGCCGTTGATCTGTTGGCTGAAGCGGAAGCACTAGCTCGTGGCGGGCAAATCCGGGCGGCAATTAGGAAGGCGTACATCGCATTATTGGTCGAACTCGGCGAACGCAAAGTCATTAGCCTCGCTCATCACAAGACGAATCGCGACTACCTGCGATCGGTAAAAAGCGTGCCTGCTCTGTATCCGCTCATGTCAGGGCTCACTGACAGTTTCGAAAGACACTGGTACGGGCTCGGCCAACCCGAGGTTGCCGACTGGCAGAACTTTCGTGATGCGTATAGAGCAGCGGTCCAAACGAGAACATAGAAACGATGCGCCAACGACTGACAATTATTCTGACTGTCATTGTGATCCTCGGGGCGCTCGTGGTTCTCAACACGATCACGTATGTCAAAAAAGAAAAACCAGTCGACACGGAAATGGCTCCGAATCGTTCGACCTATCATTCAGGCCCAACGGGCACACGCGCGCTTTACGACTTCTTGAGCGAGGCAGGATTTCGAGTAATACGTTGGCGAGAGGCGCCGGATCGTTTGTTGACGAGTGGTGCGAACATTCGCACCCTGGTCATTGTTGGATCAACCCAGCTGCCGTTTTCGGAAGAACACGCCGAGCCGATACTCACCTGGGTCGAGCGTGGTGGGCGCCTCATACTGATCGATCGTGACCCGCCTTCATTTCTGCTTCCGCGGTCGGGTGACTGGTTAATCAATATGAAGGGCTACAGATTTCCGTTTGGAGATATCGATCCCGCCGACCCAAAAATAATGACGCAAACGGTCTCAGCTATTCAGCCAGTACAACCGACAATCTTCACACAGAACATTCAAGCGGTGTTGCCGTCGCAGTTTGCTGCGCGTGTAAGGATCACTCCTACTAAACCTGTCGCAGGTGTGGAAGAAACACATTCTGAAAAGGAGGAGACGACGATCTCGCCGGCGCCAGTTGTCCATGTTGCTGATGAGCAAGGCGCTTTGTTGGTTGATTATCCGCACGGAGCCGGTCGCATCGTGATTCTGAGTGACCCGTACATTGTTGCTAACGGCGGCATAGAGTTGCGCGATAATCTGCAACTAGCAGTCAATACAATCGCGAGTGTCGATGGGTTAATTGCCTTCGATGAATATCATCAAGGACGTGGCGTAACGAAGAATGCACTCGCGACATATTTTGCTGGCACGCCTGTGTTGCCAATCGCGGCGCAAATCGTCCTGCTGATTCTGCTGATACTTTGGACCCGCGGTCGCCGTTTCGGACGGCCCCTGCCGCTCACACAGGTTGACCGACGATCAAGCCTGGAGTTTGTCGCGTCAATGGCTGAGTTGCAGGAACGATCTCGCGCCTTTGATCTAGCGATTGAAAACATCTATTCGCGCACGCGTCGTGTGCTCGCGCGTCACGCTGGTGTTGATTACAACAGCCCCCGTTCCTTAATTGCAAACCGAGTCGCCTCGCGATCCTCGGTGGACGCGCAGAAGCTTGAAACATTGATGCGGCAGTGTGAAGAAACGATCAACGGCGCGGCGATCAGCTGGCGACAGGCAATCGATCTTGTACGACGACTTCGTGAAGTAGAACAGACTCTGGGCCTGGGAATGCGCATGCGCGAATCAAAACAGGCAGCGGAAACCATTTGACCCGAGAACAATCATTTGCCATATATCAGTCGACATTCTAATGTCCGACACTTTGCATTGTTGGCGTCGTGCTGAGGCAGCGAGCTGCGATGTCTGTTGAATATGGGCTGTCACGACAAACTGAAGGAAGGTTTGAATAAGTTGCGGCATACCTATTCAGTACCATGTAGCGGATAGCTATGACTCAAACTCAAAGGATCTGATGTCGCGGTGGTTGACCAGCGGCCATCCGCTACCGCGCATGGTACTGAATAGTCGATCCCGACACTGATCCGGAGTTGATCGGTCTTTGCTGAAGTGTGTCGGACATCAACTGGCAATGACAAATGACAAATGATCGGTTCTACCCATCTTCGGTCAAACACCAACTAGCCTATGTCTGAATACGTCTCCTCTACCGTCGCTCATATCAAAAACGAATTACACAAGGTCATCGTCGGACAAGATGATGCGATTGAACAGATTCTGATCGCGTTGTTGGCTGAAGGGCACGCGTTAATAGAAGGTGTACCCGGCACGGCAAAGACGCTCACGGTTAAGACAATTGCGCGGATCATTAACGCAACGTTCAGCCGTATCCAGTTCACGCCTGATCTGATGCCGTCGGACATTACGGGCACGAACGTCTTCAACATCGCAACGTCTGCCTTCAACCTGCGTCGCGGTCCAATCTTTACGGACATCCTGCTTGCGGATGAAATCAATCGGACGCCGCCAAAAACGCAGGCTGCGTTGTTGGAAGCAATGGAGGAACGGCAGGTCACCATTGATGGCGACGCGCATCAACTGCCACAGATCTTCACCGTGCTGGCGACCGAGAACCCGATTGAGTATGAGGGGACTTACCCGCTGCCGGAGGCACAACTTGATCGATTTCTCCTCAAGATTTTTCTTGATTACCCAAACGAGCCAGACGAACGTGAGGTGTTGGCCCGATGGGATGCCGGTTTCAACTCAAAACGGTTGGACGACGTGAATATCATCCCGCTGCAAGATCCGAACGCTATCATTAGCTGTCGCGAGCAGGTAAGGGGCGCGCGAATGGAGCTCGGCGTGCAGCATTACGCAGTTGATCTCGTGCGTCGCACGCGCTCGCATCCGTTTATTCACTACGGCGCGAGCCCGCGCGCGTCTGTCGCACTTCTTCTGTGTTCGAAAGCGTTAGCGGTAATGCGGGGCCGCGATTTCACGACCCCTGATGACGTCAGAGATGTTGCCCTGCCGGTATTGCGGCATCGCCTGACACTACGAGCAGAGGCTGAACTCGATGGAGTCACCGCGGATGCGGTTATTGCTGACATCATCAAGTCGGTTGAGGTCCCTCGGTAGTTTCGCGTAACACGTTCGATGCGCTTCGTCTTCACAAGACGTTTTTATCTCCTTCTGATCCTGGGCTTCATTCCACTTTCGTTTTCATGGACCAGGCCTTGGTTGCAGACGCTTGTCTTTATTTATGACCTGCTGCTGGTCGTAATGGCGCTAATAGATGTGCGTCTGAGTCGTTTGCCGGAAACTGTAAACATCACGCGCAGCTTTAGTGGGCGATTTGCGGTTGGTGCTGACACTGATGTCAGCGTGAATGTTCAGAATCATTCCCACCGCGCGTTAACTTTGATCGTAAAAGACGAGTATCCGCCGCAGATGATTCTGAAAGGAATCAGAGCCGCAAAATTACGTGTTGAGGGGCAGAATTCAGCATCACTTGTGTATGCGCTAAAGCCTCCGAAAAGAGGGAGATTTCAGTTTGGCCACACGGCTGTTCGGTTCCTCACCCGTTTCCGACTCGCGTGGAAACAGGCGACAGCCAATGGGCCAGACGTCGTAAAGGTTTATCCAAACATGCGCCGCGCACGCGAAGCGGAACTCAAAGCTCTTGGCGCGCGATCGATTGTGTCGTCGCATCGCAAGACGTCGTGGCGTGGAGAAGGTCGTGAGTTTGAGTCCATGCGCGACTATGTCCGCGGTGATGAGTTGCGCCACATTTCGTGGACCGCAACGGCACGAAGAGGAAAACTGACGACGCGCCAATATCAAATCGAACGCGATCAAACGATTCTGGTCGCGCTCGATGCCGGCCGATTGATGACGGCGCGAATCGAACAGGAAACAAAACTCGACTCTGCCGTGCATGCGACTCTGGCGTTGATGTCGGCAGCCGCCCGGGCTGGTGACAATGCAGGGCTGATGGTGTTTGGTCGACGAATAATCAATTATCTGCCGCCGAGTCGTGGCCGCGATCACATGGATGCCGCGCTCGAAGCGTTGCACGGCGTAGAGCCGGAAATGATTGAGCCTTCATATGCGCGCGCATTCGAGTTTGTATCCGCAAACACGAAACGCCGATCGTTAGTCGTTTTGCTTACTGATCTGGTCGACGAAGAGGGATCGAAAGAATTGCTGACGTCGCTGAACATACTCCGGCCTCGTCACCTGCCGCTTGTGGTGACGATTGCGGATCGAGATCTAAAAGCAGTTGTGCGTCAAACTCCAACTAACGTGCGTGAACTATTCACCCAATCAGTTTCGGAAGAGATCATCCATCACCGGGAGGCAGCGTTGAGAATGGTTGAGTCACAAGGTGGGTTAGCATTAGACGTAACTGCTGCCGCGCTCGCACCCGCGTTGTTGCAAACCTACATGCGGGTGAAAGAGAGAGGGCTGTTGTAGGCAAACAAGGTCGAGTTCTCATTCTCCCCTGGATTCATCCTGGGGTTCAAGGCCCTACTAGAACCCCATAAACCGTTTCAACGGTTTATCGAAGTGTCGGTGAACTTCAGCCGCGTGATTCAGAAACCGTTGAAACGGTTGCGTGACATTGACTATGCGGCGACCCCAGGCTGAAGCCTGGGGTGAATGAGAGGTCTAACTCTAATCACGTGGTCGGCTTTACTTCCTCACGTCCCGCGAAGATCAGATAAGCATAAAGCGCAAGTCCCGTAAGAGCAGCAATACTGTATTTGATTCTCGGATCAATTGCAGCGGGTGAGATAAACCCTTCAATGATGCCGGCGACGACGAGCAGTAACGCAACGCCGAGCATCAAACGCACCGCCTCCATACCATTCGTCTTCAACGCGTCAGCACGTGAAAGGTCGCCCGGCATGATCAATGCGGTGCCAATTAACAGTCCGGCGCCACCGGCGATGAATATGCACGACAACTCGACGACGCCGTGGCCAGCAACAAACGTAAGCAGATCGTTGCCAAACCCGGCGTTGTAAACGAGCGCGATGATCGCACCGAAGTTCGCTCCGTTGTAAGCGAGAAAGAAAAGCGTGCCGACGCCAAACATCGCGCCAAACGCGAATGTGTAGATCGTGACTTGAATGTTGTTCGTCATGATCATGCTGGCGCCTTCCTGGTTTGCCTCGTTCAAACGTTCCCACCAATGCGTTTTCGTCTCAATGTAAAGCTCGCGAAACGTTGGATCGACACCGACAAGCTCTGAGAACTCGGGATCGATCTTTGTGCCGAGAAAACTCAGAGAGCCGAACAGTACGAATACGGCGAACGACATTGCGGTATATCGCCACGTCCGCCTAAACGTTCGGGGCAATTCACGCGCAAAGAAATTTCGAATCATCTTGCCGCCCTGTGCGTCGGCTCGATAAATCCGGCCGTGGGCACGAATCACAAGACTATTCAGGTAATTGACGAGGCGTGGATCGCGCGACTCGGCTCGAGCAATGGCGAGATCCGAAGCAGTGCGACGATAGATTCGGCCAAGCTCTCGAACTTCTTCACGCCTCAGCCGACGAAGTGACGCGTGGTCGAGCATCCCCAGCAGATCCTCGAGGCGTTGCCATGCATTCTTTCGTTGGTTGATGAATTTATCCGTCGGCACGATCGGATTATAGCAAGACTCTTAGACAGGATTTCAGGATTACAAGATTGAACAAGCAAGCATAAGAATAGCGAGTGCTTTATGGCCTTTGTTATATCGTTTTGCCCTCGTTGGGTCTTGTCTTGAAATCTTGTAATCCTGAAATCCTGTCTAAGTCTGCTTGAGTTACAATCATGTCGTGCAGCCACTCGTCGAATGCGTTCCAAATTTCAGCGAGGGACGAAAGCCAGAAACGGTCCAACGAATCGTCGACGCCATTCGCGTCGGGGGTGCGTGTGTTCTCGATACTCACATCGATCCTGATCACAATCGCTCAGTCATCACGTTTGTCGCGCCGCCAAACATAATCGTTGAAGCCGCATTCAGAGCGGTCGCACGCGCAACTGAACTAATCGATATGCGGCAGCACAAAGGCGAGCATCCTCGGCTCGGCGCAACCGACGTTTTGCCCTTTGTGCCAGTGCGCGATGTCTCGATGGACGAATGCATCCAGCTTGCACATCAGGCAGGCCGACGTATCGCCGACGAACTGTCAATTCCGGTTTACTTCTACGAGCAGGCAGCGCTAAGAGCGGAGCGTAAGAACCTCGAAGACGTTCGAAGGGGCGCGCTCGAGCGTTTACGTGAAGAGATCGCGACGGTGCAAGCGCGCGAGCCGGATGTTGGCCCGCGCGTGACACACGAAACGGCAGGAGCAATAGCAGTTGGAGCGCGCCCATTCCTGATCGCTTTCAACGTTGTACTGTCGAGCACTGACATTACGATCGCGCGGGAGATTGCGAAGACGATTCGGTTCAGTAATGGCGGCCTTCCGTTCCTCAAGGCTTTAGGATTTCAACTGCACAGCCGGAGCTTGGTGCAGGTGTCGATGAATCTTGTCAATTATGAAGTCACGGGTATGACCGAAGCGTACGAGGCGATTCAACGCGAGGCGGATCGCATCGGTGTGGCGATTGACTCGGCAGAAATCGTTGGCCTTGTGCCCGAAGCCGCGATTGACCGCAGAGCCCCGTACTTCTCGAAGCTACCAAACTTTTCGGATAGGAAGATTCTGGAATACCAAATCGCGCAACTGTGTGAGCATTGAACTCTGCGTGACCTCGGCGTTCTCCGGTTGGATTTGGCGACTTGCTCCTCTTGTTTTGTGTTACTTCGTGTGAATTCGTGGATCGTCTGTGCCCGGAAAAAGCGATCCACGAAACCAGACGAAATGACACGAAGGAATTGAGCTAATCCTTTGAGGTTCTACCCAAATCGATCATGGCCTTTCGAAACTTCGCGTGCTTCTGCATTAACCGGAGGTATTTCCCTTCATCGGCACCAGCCTTCGCCTGAATGATATGCATGAGCGAACGTTTCTCTTGGTCGCTCCACTCGTCGACATCTCGAATCAACAGAAGAACCATCGCGAAGTCGCTGAAGATCTTCTTCTCTATCTCGGAAAAACTGTCCGTATTGATTTTCAGTAGTCGTTCGGCAAAGCGTACGGCCGCGGACCGCATCTCTCTTGCGTCGCCCTTGAATCTACGCGCCATCTCCCTTTGCACCGCGAACCCGATCTCACGCCCGTGGAATCGGTCCCAATCGCCGACGCGGGTCGGTTTCAGCTCAAATACCATCGGCGAAACCGCGAGCTTTCGCAGTGTCGCTGCCGGCGTTCGATATGTTGTGTGTTCGCGGATCTTTACCTCTTCTTTTTCGGTCAGTTCTTGTAGGCGTGGATCCGTTGAACGAAAGCCGAGCTTCCGATAAAACCAAAACGCTCCAGACTCAATCCCTTCTTCGTTTTCAAATCCGACTTGATACGGATCCAGCACGAAGGTTGTAACGCCCACCAGTTGACGCATCACGGCAAGAGTCCTCGCGTACAACCATGCCGTCTCTCCTTCGCGAAACGTGTAGTAAAGATTGAAACCACTTTCCATCCGTTCAAAGAGTGATAGCCCTTCGAAATAGCCCACAGGCACCATGTTCTTGAAAATCATCGCGGCATGATATGCGCGCAACGGAAGACGCGCGCCCGGTGCTAAGCTGATGACGAAGAGATCGACTCCGCGTCCGAGATGAACCTTTATTACTCGCCGCGGATCACCATGCGTAAACCCGTATAGCTCTCGATACCGAACCGTAGAAGCATCTCTTGCCAGATTCAGTAGCGTCTCTCCATCGACCTGCGAGAGTCTCTCAAGTTCGAAGTTCGGCTTCGACAATTCATCTCTGAACGACACATCGCGTCGTTGCAGCAGAGGCTCGCGATGATAGAACGTGTTGCCACTGCGCAATTTTGCGGGAAGCCGCATCCCGGTTCGCGTTACGCGATACGGCGGCCTCCACTGCACGTAGAGTTTCTGAGAATCATAGAGTTCTGCTTTCGCTGTCGCCGGAAGTGGTAACTGTTCGAACCGCTTAAGCAACCAAACTATCTCAGCTGTGCCATTCCTGGCTGCTTGTAGCCACGAGCGATAGGGAATGTTTGCTTCTACAAATGCATCTTCTTCGAGCAACGGTATAAAGCGCGGCCACGTTTGACCCAGCCGGTTCTCATCTTCAAACCATTCCCAGTAAAACTCGACCTGCCCTGGATAGCGCGCTACTAATCCACTTACGATGAAATAGCCGAATGTGTCGGCAACATCTCGACCCGCGACACCGGAGAGTTCCGGATGATCGAGCGAACTTAGATCTTGCTCCTGGGCAGCGGCTTCTTGGACACGTTGGGAAAAAGCGCGCAATAGCGATTCTGTTTTGTTAACGATTGCAGCCGACTGAGGATAAGCGCGAAGGAATAGAAGACTTTCGTGCAGTGTGATCAGCGACTCAGCGTCGCTGACGGATTCGCGTTCGAGTCGTTTTAGTAGACGCTCTATTCGTTCGCCGCTGCCCGCACTGAATGTGAGTTTAAGGCTATCGAGTTGTTCAAGGAGTTGTGCAGCACGAGTTGCCATCCACTGTAGCTTTAGGCGCGACGAATGAACTTAGCAGCAATCCAGCCAAGGAGGATCAATCCCGAGAGAATTAGCCAGTTGTATTTGTCGCCGTAAGTTACACCCGGAAAATGATTGCTGATCATGATGAATACCACAGGCACCGCCATGAACGTGTTTTGTTTAGAACGTAACTTCGCTTGTGCAGCGAAACGTTGGTCAGGCTTTTCACCTGCTTTCAGTGCGGCAATCATTCGTCTTTGCGCTGGGAGGATGTGCATCCAAACATTGGCGGCCATGATCGTCCCGAAAACGGCGCCGACATGGATATACGCGGCACGCGCGCTGAGTAGCTGGCAGAGGCCGTAAGCGAGAGCGACTATCAATACGTAAGCAATCCCAGCGAAGAGCCATTCATTACGGACCAGCGGGGTTCTCATTAACACGTCATAAATAACGCCACCCGCGAGGATCACACCGATTCCGATTCCGACGGCGATCAAAACACTCAAGTCACGCACGTCTCGATCAATAAGTGCGCCGCCACCGATATAGTACACGAGCACCAACAAAGCGAATCCACTGAGCCACGTTGTTCCAGCTTCCCATTTGAACCAATGTAGTGTGCGCGAAACAATGTCAGGCACCTTGCGCCGCTCGACCACATAGAAGCCGCCGCTATGGACCATCCAGACTTGCGCGGCGTTGCCGGTATTCACTGCTGCTTTTTCTTCTTCCGTTAACCGCGCGTCGAGCCAGGTGAAGTAATAAGTGGTGCCGACCCACATGATTCCCGCAAAGACGTGAGTCCAACGCAAGGCGAGGTTTAACCATTCGCTAAGTGTGGGATCGATGTGCATTAGGGCAAAGTTGAACTATAGTTTTAGTGCTTCGTACTTTGTGCTTTGTTGTGTCGACTAACTATGGTTGCAACTTCAGAACAGGAGCGAAGCGACTGCTTTCACTTGGCCTTGAGAACCTTAAGCGATCTGGCAGTCGCTTCGCTCCTGTTCTGATTTGCAGTTCTACTCCGACTCGTGTCTCTTGAAGGTTCAATCTGAAAGCGCAACGTCTTTTCTCTGTTCAGCTTCCCCTGTACGTCGAATAGCCGTAAGGATTAACGAGCAGTGGAACGTGATAATGCTGCGCATCGTCGGCCACTTTGAAAACAATCGTGACTTGCGGATAGAACGACTCGACTCCGAGAGAACTAAAGTAAGCATCAATATCGAATACAAGACGGTAGATGCCGGCGCCTAAAGGCTGGTGCACGAGAAAGAATGGTTTCACCCTACCATCCTCGTCGGTCCAGGCGTGGCCTAACTCGGTCCAACTCTCATCAGTGTTCTGAACCTCGAGGCAAATTGCAACGCTTTTCGCGGGCGTGCCGCGTGAAGTGTCGAGAATGTGGGTTGAGATGGTGCTCATGTTTTGGCTTTTGAACTTAGTGGTTGGTATTTACTGCTTGTACTTGGTTCTTTGAGCTTAGTACTTCGTATTCATCAAAGTACAAAGCTCAAAGCACAAAGATCTAAACACCCAGCAGCTTCTTCAACCGCAACTCCGTTATCTTCGCCTGCTCAGCCGCGGCGATTCGCAACTCTTCGTCTGGCCCATTCTCTAATCGATCTCGCAAAATAGCCAGCATTTCTTCCGGCGATTTTCCGGTCGCACAAACTATGAAGATAAAACCAAACCTCGATTCGTATTCCTCATTCAGCCTTGCGAGTGCGGCCTCACTTTCTTCCGATGCTGTGTCCATTCCGGCTTGCTCACCACGCGACCACTCCTGTGACCGTGCTGAAGCGGAACGTTCAACCGTCTTTTGTCCAATCTTGGGATGACTGCGAAACGCCTCGAGCCAATCAGCGCGTGCAAGTTGGCACCATACATCGGCGGCTACATCAGTTAATTGGCCGAAGCTATCGTAAGGCCGACGACGAGCAATCTCGCTGGCCCAACGGGAGGAACCGCAACACGATTTCAGTTCATTCACCGCCTGATCGTCAGCCAGTGAATTGAGCCATTGAAGACCGTGCAGAGGCATCCTGATTCATCCCGCGAGTTTTCCGTAGACACGCAGCCGGCTTACGCCACCGTCGGGAAAGATATTGAACCGGAGATGCGTCGCGACGCCGGCATTGGATAGTTCCCTGGCAAAATGATGACGCGTGTGTGCCTGAAGTTTTGTACGAGCGAGCACGGTCTTCCATTCAACGGACGGATCAGTAAGGTCTGTGGTTACATTCGCAGCGTTGCATGCTTCAAGCGAGCAGCTTTCCGGAAAGTTACCTTTGAAGTATGAAGTGTCAACTTCAAGCCGGCGAATATCACCGGGTGCTCCCAATTTGATGATTGCCCAATCGTGTCCTGGTCCACGCCGCCGCTTCGTTTCCCATCCGTCACTCATGTCTGATGCGCGCCCTGGCATGATCAGGTTGTGTTTGTGACCGAAGAACATGTCGCTACACGATAAGACGACACCGCCATTCTCAACTGCTGCAAGATCAACTTCACCACCGCGACTTCTGATCGCTTCCCAATCGGGAGAAACTTCGCCGTAGATGCGCAGACGAGCCACCCCACCGTCCGGATAAATCTTGAAGCGAAGATGAGTAACTCTTTCGCTGTAGTCGATCTTAAACGAATTCTGTGAGTCTCCGGCGAGAGACATCTGTGGCAGAAGAGGAGTCCACGGCACGTTCTCAGCTGTTATCTCTTCGTTGGTCGGATTGCTTTCGAACGTCATCGCTTCAAGCGAACAGTGCTCCGGATAATTACCGCGAAAGTAACTGGTGTCGACGACAATCCCACGAACAATGCCAGGCAATCCAAGCCGAATAATGCACCAATCAAATCCTGGTGTGCGCCGGCGTCGTGTTTCCCAACCGTCCATCCATTTACCGCGATCGGTGTATTCACCCTCGCGAAAGACCGGCGTGGCTGCTTTTAAAAGGTGCTCCTTAGGCGCGAAGAACTCGTCGTTTGCGATGAGCACCGCGCCACCCAGTCGTTCTGCCGCGAGATCGATAAGTTCTGTGAAGTCCATTCGCCTACGCTTCAACCTTCCGGATAGAAGATAAAGATCGTGCAACCGGTTTTTGATTGCGGTACGTGCGATGAACCAGCGGCGTTGTGAATGAATGTTCCTGCCGGGTAGTCGCGTATGCCATCGTTGAAAACGCCTGACACTACGTAGATCTCTTCAGGACCCGGCTCGTGCACGTCGATTCCTTCCCAGCACCCACCGGCGGAAATCTCCACCAACTGTGCTTTCGCGCCATTTGATCCGTCCCACAGCGTACGGACGCGGAACGTGCCGCCAAACTTTTCTCGAACTGCCGCGTCTTCACTGCTGGCCCATTCGATGTCAGCCATTGTGGTTCACCTCCCCACAACTGTTCAGTAAGAATTTGCCCCCAGGCTCGAAATAGAATTCGCCGCTATCATATATTTTTCGGCCACGCAGAAAAGTCTTTTGTACAACGCCCGACAATATCTGTCCGTGATAAGGCGTCAGTTTGTTTCGATGATGAAGCATTGCCGGACCAACCGTGAATTCTGCCTCGGGATCCCAGATGACCAAATCAGCATCCATCCCTTCAGCAATTGAGCCTTTATGGTGGTGAAGGCTAACCAATCGCGCAGGTTCATAACAAAGCCATCGAGTTATATCCAGCAACGACAAACCGCGACGCTGCGCTTCGGTCCAGACAATCGGCAGGCGCAATTGCAACGACGAGATGCCACCCCATGCTTGCATGAAATCGCCGCGTTCGCGCAATTTCATTTCAGCCGGACACGGCGAGTGATCAGAGACAATTGTTTCGATGGTTCCGTCAGCAAGCCCGCCCCAAAGCTGTTCGCGGTTGTGTCGATCTCTGATTGGCGGACAACATTTAAATTCAGTGTGGTTTGGTGCAATCTCTTCCGCCGCGAAGTGCAGGTAGTGCGGACATGTCTCTGCTGAAATCTTAATGCCCGACTCTTGAGCTTCTTTCAGCATCGGTAAAGCTTCGGCTGATGAAAGATGGACGATATGAACGCGTGTACTAAACTCACGACTCAGTCGAATCATCAAGTCGATTGCTTTGTTTTCATCAGCGCACGGACGTGAAGAAAGAAATGTGTTGTATTCGCTCGGGTCGGTCGCAATCGCATCGGTTTCCTCATGTGGCAACTCGGCGTGGACAATTAACAGCGCATCCAGGCGTGTGAGCTCCGGCATCGCTTGCCGCAGATCCGATTCGGTGACGTGGGGAAACTCGTCAACTCCGGAAGGAACGAGAAAACACTTGAAACCAACTACGCCTTCACGGAGAAGCGGTTGGAGCTCGTTAGTATTTCCGGGGATTACACCGCCCCAGAACCCGACGTCGATCTGACATTTCTGTTCAGCTGCTTTCAGTTTTGCCCGGAACGCAGCAACAGTTGTTGTTGCCGGTATCGAGTTCAAGGGCATATCAATCAACGTCGTAGTGCCACCAGCTGCAGCAGCACGCGTGGCCGAAGAAAACCCTTCCCACTCGGTTCGTCCGGGTTCGTTGACGTGTACGTGAGTATCGACAAGGCCCGGCATAACCACCGAGGCGTCGGGAACATCAACCAGCTCGCAGTCAGCGGCTCGAGCGTCGTATGGTCCTACATTCTTGATCTTTCCGCCGCTTATGTGGATTGAAGCGGGCGCGACTACGTCAGGAAGGACGACATTACGCCCGCGAATAATCACGTCCGCTTCCATTGTGTCTTAGCTAAAAATGGGCGGCGGTGGTGGCATGTTGGGTCTCGCCGGAGCGTTACTGATGCCAAACACTTGTTCGTAAGCGACGGCGACTGCTGCATAAGAAATAGGAAAGACGAAGAACACCCCCACATAGCACAACAAAACGCCAAGAAATCCCAGCAGACCGCTCATTAACGAGAGACCGAGCAGTTTCCAGAAGTTTGCCATGGCTGCTCTCGCACTCAGCTTCACTGCATCAATTCCTTGCAAGCGGCGATCGACTATAAGTGGATAAGAAAAAGTGAACGCGATAGAAATGATGACAATGATTACGACGATCGCCAGCCAGAATAGGACCATGAATCCGAGAAAGCCGAACATCGCCGCCGGGTTCGGTTGATCGCCGCTACTGCTTGCAGCCATGGTTACGAAGAAGCCCAGGTAGAAAATCAAGTACGCAGGCACAATGATTATCACAACTGGAACGACGTGAATGAGTGTCGCGATGATGCTCTGACCGAAATAATCGAAGCCCTTGAATAGCGTATTGAACTCGATTGGTTGCCCCGTGCGTTTCATAAAGAAGGTCATAAACAGACCGCACATCATTGGGCCCATCAGAATCCCGAACGGCACCGCGCTGCCAACCAGAATCACGATGAAGCAAAGTCCTACGAAGAACCAGTAGCGGTCCTTGATTAAGTTGAATCCTTCGCGCAAACACTCCATCGGTCTAACTGCATTACGGTTGAAGGGGATATCGGCGTAATTTGCCATTTGTTTCTCCGCTACTGAGACTTAGGCGCTAGAAAATCTATCAGCAAGTTTTGCGCGACACGCAGCCGGTAGTTTCTGGTTGATCGAATGTCATCTATTGGGGAGACCTCTGCCGAAAACTCTTTTATTGCTGCCTCAATCAGATCGTCAGATATGGTTTGACCGCGAAGCGCGTTTTCGGTTCGTGCACATCGGAGCGGGATCGGCGCGACGCTTCCCAACGCGATACGAACTTCTTCAATCGCATTTCCGTCCACGCGTAGAACACCGGCGAAGCACACTTTTGAGATCGCCTGCGCCTTTCGTGTACCGACCTTTCGGTAATAGTGGACGAGTGGTGCAGCCGAACGTGGTAAACGGATTCGCGTTAGTAGCTCATCGTCACGAATGCCCATCTGCTTATAGCCCGTGTGGAAACCGTTGTACGAAATCCATCTCACGCCTCTACTCGCCGACAATTCGAGTTCAGCATCGTAAGCCAAGAGGGCTGGCGGCGAGTCGGCGGCTGGCGACGCATTCATGATGTTGCCGCCGAGAGTGCCGCGATTTTGAATTGCGAGGCCTCCTGTTTCGCTCGCTGCCTGGCAAAGCATTGGAAACTCGTCGATGAGAACAGGGTTCCTCTGCACATCAGTATACGTAGTGAGGGCTCCGAGTGTGACATGTTTTTCTTGAACGTCGATTTGGCGAAGCTCTTGAAGGGGCAAAAGATTGAGGTAATTGCGATGGGAGAGTTTGCCGGCTTCGAGCAGGACCATAAGGTCAGTGCCACCGGCAAATGGTTTCCACTTCTGCGGCTCGTTCACCAAGAAAGACAGAGCTTCAGCCAGCGATTTCGGAGTGATTAATTCGTAGTTGGGGATTGAGCCTCGCATTGTTTATTTCTGGCACGCGCGAACTACTGACTCAAAGATCTTCATGTAGCCGGTGCAGCGACAAAGATTGCCAGCCAAACCCGTTCGGATTTCCATTTCCGTTGGACTCGGATTGCGTGACAACAAATCGAAAGCGGCGAGCACCATCCCCGGCGTACAGATTCCACATTGGGCGCCGCCGTGTTCAATAAACGCTTGCTGAACCGCGTGCAGATCATTTCCTTTCGCCACGCCTTCGATTGTCGTGATTTCTGCCCCTTCGACCTGGGCGATCGGTACGAGACAGCTGTTAACAATCTCGCCGTTGAATAGAACAGTGCACGCTCCACACTCACCTTCACCGCAGCCCTCCTTTGTTCCCGTGAGTCGCAGTTGTTCCCGCAACACGTCGAGAAGACGCGCCATGGGGTAGACGTCGAGCTCTCGCGGTTCCTCGTTTACCTTGAAGCAAATTTTGAGTCTGCTACCTAAATCCATGCGAGCGTTAAAGACCGGCGTCTAACTCCAAGTACGTGGCAGTCTGTTTTCGACGTCCATAACAAACATCGGGCAGGTCCGGTGAAATAATTCGACTTGCGCTATTGCAGGTTGGGAAGGCGTTTACCCCCGCTCAAGATTCATCACCTCCAACCAAACTGGAAGACTCGCCTTCGTACGTTGCCCTCAGTAGGAAAAGTCCAATGTACTGCATCATGAGCGGGGGTAAACCGCCCTTCCGAACTGCGCTAATTCAACTTGCGTTGTTCCACTCGGCTTGAGTCCTCATGTTTTGTACGTTGAACTTTCATTCGCACCCACCCGCTACCGCGTTACGGTACTGACTGTGTCCAGCATCATATCTTCCGGCATCAACGGAACACGGTTGAAGCTGATTCCAGTCGCGTTCTCGAGTGCGTTTAGAATAGCGGGCGCAGCGCCGTCCATCGGCAACTCACCGATTCCTTTCGCACCGCCTGGTCCATACGCGTAAGGGTTCTCTTCGAAATAGACACGAATCGGCGGAACGTCGGCTGGCGTCGGAATGATGTAATTAGTCATTTGATTGTTCATCATCCGACCGTTTTCCCAAACGACTTTTTCGAACAGCGTAAAACCGATCGCTTGAGCAACGCCGCCTTCAATCTGTCCCGCCGCAAGTGTTGGATTAAGTACACGGCCCACTTCCTGAACGGCCACGAAGTCTTCCACACGCGCCTCGTAGGTCAGTTCGTCGAACGAAACTTCCGCGACGTAAACTGCCCACGCATAAGCCCCATACGCATCGCCCTGATAGTGTTCATCATCCCAATGCACGTTCGGAGGTGGCTCATATTTGCTCGATGAACGCAATGGGCCAAATTTTTGAATGTACTCGGCGCAAGCCTTCTGGAAATCAGTTTGACTAAACGTCTCGCTCAACAGCCCAGCGCCGATTAAAGTTTGCTTCAATCCAATCGCCGCCGACTCTACTAACTTTCCCACCACCATCGCAGTGCGCGACGCGACAGTTGGTCCACTGTTGGGCACGCTGCCGGTGTCAGGTCTTACAACTTCGATCTGATCCAGATCAAGACCCAACGCTTCAGCCGCTATCTGAGAGAAGATCGTGTTAGTGCCCTGGCCAATTTCGGTGCTCGCTGCAAGTATGCGGACGTGTCCCTCAGCTGTTGCTTCAGCATTAACCACTGATTGCAGATAAACCTCGCCCGAACCGGTAAAGCCGGCGCCGTGCATGAACGAGGCGAAACCGATTCCGCGTTTGCACCCGCCATTCGCGTTCTCGCGTTTGAACCGCTCTCGTTTCGCGTGGTAATCAGAAAGTTCAAGCGCGCGCTTCAACAATCCGTCCATGTCGACTCGTTCGCGAATCAATTGGCTCGTCGCCGTAGTCTCGCCTTCGTGGATAAAGTTTCGACGTCGGAATTCTTCGGGTGTTAATCCAACTGCGTTCGCGACTTTATCGAGCTGTCGTTCAAGAGCGAAGATACTTTGCGGCGCTCCGAAGCCTCGGAAGGCGCCATGCGGTGGATAATTTGTCGCGACAGCGCGGCTGTTGATGCGCACATTTGGACAGACGTAAGGACCGGCTGCGTGAATCGTGCCGCGCGAGAGAACAACCGGCGACAGCGTGCAGTAGGCCCCTCCATCAATGACGAAATCGATTTCCATCGCAACCAGTTTGCCGTCTTTCGTCACGGCAGTGCGGTGACGCGTACGCGAAGGATGACGCTTCGTGGTTGCGACCATATCTTCAGCGCGGTCGTAGATCATCTTCACAGGTTTGCCGGATTTCCAGGCGAGCAGCGCAGCGTGCCCTGCGATTAACGACGGATATTCTTCCTTGCCTCCAAAGCCCCCGCCGGTTTCAGTTTGAATCACACGGATCTTTTCTTCAGGTAAAGCGAAGAGTTTTACGAGCGCCTTGTGGACGTAGTATGGACACTGCATTGAAGCCCACACCGTGACGCCATCGGATGGATTTGCAATCGCAATTGCGCCATTGTTCTCGATATAAAGCTGTTCCTGGGCGCCGGTCTCATATTCTCCTTCGATGATCAGATCAGCCTTGGACCACGCAGCGTCGACGTCGCCTTTGTTAACGCGAAAAGTTTTGAAGACGTTGTCGTCGCCCCACACGATCTCCTTCTTTGAAAGTGAATCATCGAGTGTCAGTACTGCGGCCAGCTCATCGACTTCGATTACGACAGAGCGCCGCGCCTCTTCCAGCAGGTACTTGTCTTTGTGAGCGAGCAGAACGATGGGCTCTTCGGGATGATTGATTGCGTCTGCGGCGAGATAAGGCTGGTCTTCGAGAATCAGCGCGACATGATTCGCGCCTGGAATGTCGGCAGCGGTAACGATCGTGAATTCATCCCACGGAATACCGCTTTCAAACGAAATGCGCTTGATCTTTCCGCGAGGTATTGAGCTCCGAATCGTTACACCGTGGAGCATGTCGGGAAAAGAAACATCGTCGACGTACAGCGCCTGTCCGGTAACTTTTTGTCGTCCTTCTTTGCGCGGAACGGATTTACCGATGGTCGTCATTCGTTTCGAGATTAAGGCTTCGCAATCACAAGCGGATTTGTTTCCAATTCTCTTCGATAAAAGACGCGCGGGCGCTGCACAGTCTTATTTTGATCCGGAACGTCTTTCTCGCCTTCAGTAAATGCCAATCCGACTCCACGCGCTTGCTTCATTTTTTCTTCCTGCATCATCGGCACGCGTTCAGTTGCGAAATCAAGCCACTCCCGTGCGATAAGCACGCCGTCCTTCGGCTCTGTATCAGCGTTCGCAGTTTTCAGTCCCTCCTCGACGAGCGCGTAGGTTAGCAGACCGTGTCCGAGTTGCGCGGCCTCCAACGCTGCCTGATAACTCTGCGCTGCGGTCAGGATGTACATACCTTTTTCATACGCCAACTGCGCGAGGCCTTTTGAATTCATCGGTCCGCGTCTTTTCTCTTCAGCCTCGAGCGCCTGACCCGAATTGCATGCATCGATCACTAACAGAAGATGCCCAGCATCCAAACCTTCAACAACCTCCTCGAGTTCCAGATCAGAAATACTGTGAGACAGAATCTCCTGCAAACCTTTTTCATTTAGTTTGGTTCTATCGCCGGTGTACCCAAGGTCATGCGGTATTAAATAGAAGCGCTGAGCCTGTGCCGTACCGTGCCCAGCGAAATAAATGATGACCGTGTCTTCGGGCTCGATCTTCTTTAGTGGTACGTCGGAACCCGTTGCCTTTAGCGTCGGCGCACCTGGGTCGCCTGACAGGCGCTTCAAGGCCGAAAGGATATTTGCCTTGGTCGCGTTTTCATTCAAAAGCGAAATCACTTCGACGCGATCAAACATTCCGATCTGGTTCTGTCTGGTCCGGACTTCCTCGGCAAAACTCTTCGCGTCGGCCTCGGCATATTTCAGGTTGTATTGGTCATTCGCGTATTGGTTGATTCCCACAGCAATGATGTAAGCAGTGCCCTTACGCTTCAGCGAATCTGCGCCTTTCAATTCCAACGGTGCGTCTTTGCTCTTCACGTTGTCTTTGTTAAAGGCATAAGCAACGAGCCTGTTCGGTCCGGCAGTAATCGTAATCTCTTCTTCGAAAGTTACGCTTGATTGACCCTTCAAGACGTCGCCGTGCCAAACTTTCACTAATGAGCCATTGCGAAACAGTCGGACATCGCGAGCGCCAGATCCAGTTGGATTGTCGCGATCTGCTGGCACATCTGTGATTTCAATTTTCACCTTTGCTGTGCGTTGAGTTATGCCGGAGGCAGGCAGCGCTTCGCCCGGGAGCGTCAACTTTACCAGCGGCTGGCGACGATCCTTCTTCGATATATCTTGCGCGACGCGAGGACGCTTACCTAAGAAAACATCCGACAGCAGTCCGGGATAATAGAACTCATTAAAGAACCATTCGATTGGTGCGACGTTGAAAGTGTCGCCGTTGTATCGCCAAAGGATTTGATTCCATGACGGTGGCGTACCATCAAACAGTCCCTGCGGTGTGACGACCATCCATTCGCCGCCATCATCCAACGACACTAGCGTCAATAAGTGTTCGCCTGTCTTCGTATCCCAAAGAAACGTGCTGCCATCTTCGCTCGCCGAAGCCAGGAGTCGTCCATCCGGACTAAAGTCCATCGACTCAATTGCTGCCGTATGTCCGCCCATTGTGCGCAGCTCACTTTGAGACGCTACATCCCAGATCCGAATCGTATGATCGCTCCCCGCTGACGCGACTAATTTACCGTCATGGCTGAATGCCACCTGCTCGACGCCCTTACCGTGACCTCGCAAGATTGCGATCTGTTGGCCTGTGTTCACATCCCACAAAGAGACGCGGCCGATCGGCTCAACTTTAAGGTCCTTCATGATGTCTTGAGGATTGGTTGGCGGTTTTTGTTTTCGACCCTTCTGTTGACCCGCCATTCCAGCCATCATTGCGCCGACATCAATATTCGACTTCGACTCAACCCCGCCGATTGCCAAAATACGATTGTCAGCACTAAACGCCATCGAGGTATTTGTGCGGCCCATGGTGCCTGCCGACATGGTTCCGAGAACCTCCGTCATCATCGCTCCCATCTCGGCCATGTCGGGCATCTGAGGCATCTGCGGTCTGCCTCCACTTGAACGAGCGGTCGACAAGGCCCTGCTCGCATCGACCATCTTGCTCATGGCGGATGTCGTCAGATCACGAAGCTTAGTCCCAGTCTGGTTATCCCACAGTGAAATGCGGCCCATCGCTCCAATCATCGCGACGATCCGCGCGTCTCCACTTGCCACTGCATCCATCGGCATTTCATTGGCGGCGAGAGTATGCACTTCTTTTCCGGAGCGCAGGTCCCACACTTTTACTTGACTACCTGAACCCACAGCTGTCGGTGAGGGCGGCTGATCGAGCAGCGACGAATAAGTGACGATCGCAAAAGCGCCATCGCTTGTGTACCGGATCCTTTGCACGTTTCCTACGTTGCCTCCTGGAGCCAACGTGTAAAGCACACGACCCGAAGGCGCCTCGACAACCGTTACCGTATTCGAATTCAAACGCATCAGGCTTAACACGCGTCCATCAGGACTTGGCCAGCCAAACGCGTCCGCCGGAATGCCGGCCGCGGTGCGCAAACCACGACCTGTGCGTAGGTCCCAACGTGTGCGGCCACCTGACATCAACTGATTTCCATCCGGACTAAACATGACGCTGTAAGCCATGTTCGTACGACCGTTCAATCGCAAGACTTGTTTTGCTGTAGCGACGTCCCAAATCAGAGTGGGTGTGTCGAAGCCGCCCGACGCCAGTCTCTTGCCGTCGTCACTCAAGGCAAGCATCGGTTCGTTGAAACCAGAATTGAAGCTGTCGCCATGTGGGATTGCGAATTGGGTCAGTTCGCGGCCAGTTGCGGTTTCCCAGACACGAGCGTTGTAATTATCGGAGAAAGCAACAAGGCGGCCGTCACGACTAAACCTTATTAAGCTGTATTCTTTCGAAGTTGGTCCAAGATCTTTCTCGTTCGTCCCATTAGACACGTTCCACAATTTGAGGTGCTTGTTGACGATGCCCGCTGCGACAAAGTTTCCGTTCGAGGTTGCTGCAACCTCCCCGCTATTTACGTCGTCGTCAGATAATTTAATGGCGCGCCCTTCGCGACCAGTCGCCAGATCGAGTGAGTGGATCTCACCCTTCCCATCTGAATTACTGACCACGAGCAACTGAGATCCATCGGCATTAAGCGTGAACCCGGACCCTCCAGTTACGAACCCCGGCATACTGGTCGCGTCGAATGGGATTGAACGCAACTCTTTTCCAGTTGCTACATCCCATACTCTGATCGCATCACCGATCGTGACGAGTCGGCCATCGGAAGTGAAATCGATGAAAATAATTCCCATCATTGAACTGAAGGTACCCGTGGTCGCAGATTCGAGTACATGAAGTTCTCGTCCTGTAACAACATCCCAAATCGTCACGGAGTTCATGCCTGCTGCACCCGCAATCAGTCGACTGTCGCGACTGAAAGCAAAGACAGGCGATAGGCTGGGCGCGCTCAGGCCTCCGGGAGAGAGGTCGCGCAACTCACGTCCATTGGTGGTATCCCAAAGCTTGATCGTTGTGCTGCGCACAGTTCCGGTCGCCAGGAGTCGACCGTCAGGACTGAAGAGGTAGCGCGTTCCACCGATCATACTGTTGTATCCAGTCTGCAAAACGAGTTCGGGTTTTTGCTCTCGCGCTTGCTGATCGGTTTCAGTCGATCGTGAACCGGACGGACCTTGGATCCCGAGGCCGCGGTCTGTTGGAGGCGTTGGGCTGGGCGACTGGGCTTTTAAAGTAACGATTGAGAAAAGCAAAAGCGAAACAGTAAGGAATGATCTGAGGTTGAAGAACACTGTATTTCCCCCCTGAGGCGAACAACGTAGGAGCGCGGTAAGAGTACCGTATTTTACTTAGAGCTTCACGTGCTCCAGCGCTAACAGACCAATCGCGATGACCGCGAGTACGTACATCACCGGATGAATCTCACGTCTTCTTCCAACCAATAGATAAAGAGCGACGTGTGAGATGAAGCCCCAAAGGATTCCCTGCGTGATCGAGAATGTCAGTGGGATCAAGATGATGGTCAGGAATGCAGGAAACCCTTCTTCGATCTTTGCGAACCTGATTTGGCCGACGCTTTTGAACATCGACGCTCCAACGAGCACTAAGACGGGCGCTGTTGCGAAGGTTGGAACCATGCCAGCAACTGGCGCGATAAAGAAGCACGGTAGGAAACACAATGCTGTGAATACCGAAGTCAGTCCTGTTCGTCCCCCGACGTTAATGCCCGAGATACTTTCGATGTAAGCGGTGCCTGAAGACGTGCCGGCCAACCCCGCTCCGAATGTGGCCAATGAGTCGACGATTAATCCCTGTCGCAGGTTCTTTGGATTGCCATGTTCGTCGAGCAGCTCTGCCGCGTGCGCGACACCGATGAAAGTTGATATCGAGTCGAAGAGATCGGTGAAGAGGATCGCGATGATCGCCGGCATTAACGACAGCTTGAGTGCCCCGAAGATATCCAGCTTCAAAAACACAGTGCGAAAATCTGGTGGACTAAAAAAGTGTTCGGGGGTCGGAATTAGACCACGGACCCAGGCGATTAACGTGACAACAAGGATCCCACTTAAAAACGCGAACACGTTGCGACGAATCATAAGGAAGATCGTCAGTGCCAGGCCAAGTACAGCCAGCAGTGCTTTCTGATCCAGTGTGCCGAGTTTTACGAACGTAACCGGATCGGCGGCGATAAAGCCCGCATTCTTTAGTCCGATAAATGTCAGAAAAATGCCGATGCCCGCAGCTGTACCGATCCTTAGTTCGACGGGAATCGCTTTGGCGATCGTTTCGCGAATTGGAGTGATCGAAATCAGCAGAAACAGAACACCTGCCCAGAACACGATTCCGAGAGCGACTTGCCACCAAACTTTTTGTGTCAGGATGATAGTGAAAGTGAAGAACGCATTGATGCCCATGCCCGGCGCGACCGCGAAGGGAAGTTTCGCGTAGAGGCCCATCAGCAATGTCATCGAGAAGCAGATCAAGACAGTCGCGGTGAGCACGCCACTGAAAGCCATTCCCGTTCCTGTCGACAGAATAGAGGGGTTCACGACAACGATGTAGGCCATCGTGAAAAAAGTCGTGATGCCGGCGATCGCTTCTGTGCGAATGGATGTGTTAGGGGTCGGGCCAGAATTGGCAGTGAAGTCGGACATTGGGTTCGGAGTCTAGCAATAAAACGTTTGCCCGCACTACAGAATGTTTGAAAGGGATCGTTCGGCGACTCGGAGAGAATTCCACCGACGGCAGTCGGTGGATGATTCAAGTCCTTTCTAAAAACCGGCCGCCCGAAAATCTTGCGCGCTCGCGAATGGCATTATGTGAAGCTGTTCAAAATCATTCGCGAGCGCGCAGAGTTCTCTCGACGCGTCTGTTGTAGAAAGGATCTGAACCATCCACCGTGCCGTCGGTGGGATTTGGTAAGGCTGCAGCTTGCGATTCTGGTTCGGCTATGGCGAAATAAACTCACAATGACAACGCGAATACTTTCTCGACGACGCACCTTGCTGGAAGTGTGTTTGCTTGCTCTTGTCGCGCTCACTTCCGTTCACGCGCAGACGTCCGGCACTGGTCCAGTCTTGACCGGCTGGATGCTCGACCCTAAGAGTAAGGACGTATGGGGAAGGCCTGTTGGTCTGCTGGTTCTGAACGACGGATCGATGTTGATAACTGACGACGGGGCTAACAAGATCTGGCGTGTGACATACAGGAAGTGACTAAAATGAAATGGGGAACGGGTAAAGAGGGAAAAATCGAAAGAGGGAAAACGGGATTAGGTTGTAACCCGTTCCCCCTTTTCCACTTTTCCCGTCTTCCCCTCTTCAAAGTCGCTTGCCAATACGTAATCCTGATCTCGGCGATCTCATCTTCAGCTTTTGCACAGAACAACTCCGGACTGACAGTTGAAGGAGTAGTAGTCGATTCAAATGGTGCTCCGATAGTTGAAGCTCACGTGCAACTCGCGGGTGCCGCCGGTTCTGTCGCAACAACCAGCACACGCAGCGATGGAACTTTCCAGTTACGCACAGACAGTCACGAATCGCTGATCTTGATTGTGAGGGCCGCAGGCTTCGCACCTTTCGAGCAAAAGGTCTCGTCAGCCTCACAATCAGCTTTGCAGATCGTGTTGATGCCCGCCGTTGTCTCAGCGAAGGTCACGATTGCGGCTACACGCGTTGAAACTCGCACCGACGAAACCGCATCGAGCGTTGTCATTGTTGATGGATCGAAGTTGAACACAACAGGGGCAGTTACACTCGACGACGCACTTCGCCAGGTTCCTGGTTTCAGTTTGTTTCGTCGCAGCGGCAGTCGCACGGCAAATCCCACTTCTCAAGGTGTGTCTCTTCGCGGCATCGGCGCGAGCGGTGCAAGCCGCGCTTTAGTTTTGAGTGATGGCGTTCCATTGAATGATCCATTCGGTGGCTGGGTCTATTGGGATCGCGTGCCGCGCGAGTCAATCAGCACCGTCGAGGTCGTGCAAGGTGGGGCTTCTCATTTGTATGGCAGCACAGCGCTGGCGGGATTGATCGACGTTTCTACGAAGAGTCCAACGAGTAATCATGTGTCGCTGTCAGCGTCATATGGCAATGAGTTCACTCCGAATGGATCGCTGTTCATGTCAGGCACTCATGACGGTTGGTCTGGAAGTTTAGCGACTGAGATCTTTCGCACAGATGGTTACATTCTGGTTCCCGAAACCCAACGCGGTTTAGTTGATACAGCCGCAGCTTCGCGCGATGCAGTCCTGAATTTACGCGTTGAGCGCAAACTGACGGAGGCGGCGCGGCTGTTCGGCACGGCATCGTTCTTTGGCGAATCACGAAAGAACGGCACACCACTGCAAACCAATCGAACACATCTGCGGCAATTTGTCTTCGGTGGTGAGTTCGCCTCGCCTACTGCTGGCGTTTTCGTTGGTCGCGTCTGGGGTGGAACACAAGTTTATGATCAGAACTTCTCAGCAATCAGCGCGGATCGAAACAGCGAACAGCTCACGCGCGTGCAGCGCGTGCCGGCCCAGGTGTTTGCGCTGTCTGGCCAATGGTCTCGCGACATCGGTGGCAGTCAAAGATTCGTTGCGGGCGTCGACACCCGCGAAGTGCGCGGCGCAAGTGATGAATTGGCTTTTGTGAATGGCCGCGCAACCTCAACGATCGGTGCGGGCGGGCGAGAGCGTACGACAGGAGCTTATTTTGAAGATCTGATCCGAGCTGGTAATCGCGTTTTCGTGAATCTTGCCGGGCGTTTCGATCACTGGAATAATTTTGACGCTTTCTCCGCAACGCGTTCAGTAGCAGCCGGGTCACCAACGATTACGAATGCGTTTGCTGATCGGAGCGAGCAAGCACTGAGCGGACAAGCATCATTCGTTTATAAATTCAGCGAACAGCTGTCGGCAGTGTTTGCGGCTTACAGATCATTCCGAGCGCCCACGCTCAATGAGCTCTATCGATCGTTTAGGGTCGGAAACGTGCTCACCCTTGCGAATGAAAACTTGCGCGCGGAGAAGCTCAACGGCGTCGAAGGCGGTTTGCGTTGGTCGTCGTGGGAGAATCGACTCGAAGTACAGTCGAATGTTTTCTGGAATGAAATCAATCAACCCGTTGCCAACATAACGCTGCAAACAACGCCCGCTTTGATTACGCGTCAGCGACAGAATCTGGGCCAAACTCGCGCGCGAGGCATCGAGGTGCACAGCGAGATCAAGTTCGATAACAGTTGGGACGTGTCCGCGGGATATCTACTCGCGGATTCGACGGTTGTCAGTTTTCCGGTCAATCGGCAACTCGAGGGTTTGAGTGTCCCGCAGGTACCGAAACATCAATTTACATTTCAGCTGCGTTACCTGAATCCGTCTCTGGTGACGGTTGGTGTGCAGGGTCGCGCGGCCAGCACTCAGTTCGATGACGACCAAAACCTGTTTCCACTGGCACCCTACTTTACGCTTGATACATACGTGTCGCGGCAAGTGCACCGGAAACTTGAGCTGTTTTGCGCGATCGAGAACCTTCTGAACCAACGTTACGAGGTTGGGAAAACTCCGGTCACGACGCTTGGGCCACCGTTTCTCTTCCGCGCTGGTTTTAAAGTGCAGTTGGGATCGCGCTGACTTTTTGCCGGGCGGCACGCCGTGCCACCCGTCTTGTATTCAAGATAGACAGAAAGGTGGCCGCGAAGGGCTGCCCGTACATATAAGGAGCTGACATGGATCTGCGTGTCTTGTTAACTACGTTTGGAGTCATCTTTCTCGCAGAGATGGGTGACAAAACCCAGCTTGCTGCGATGACGATGTCGGCGCAAACAAAAAAGCCGTGGGCAGTGTTTTTGGGAGCAAGCCTGGCGTTAGCGGCAGTGTCAGCCCTCGGAGTAGTTGTTGGTGCAACGTTGGGAAACTACATTCCACTCGAATGGGTGAAACGAATCGCGGCCGTTGCGTTTATCGTCATTGGTGTTTTGATGCTGACGGGCAAGTTTTAGTGAATCGTGAATGGTAAATCGTGATCGAGAGTCGTGATTACCGCCCAACTCTCTCGTAACCTCTGCGTGCTCTGCGCCTCTTGCGGTTATATTCTCAAGGTCATTAACGCTCAACACTAGACAGAAAGAGGCCGACTTCGATTCAGTCGCGTCGAGTTGGAAGGTGAAGAATAACCGCCGAGACGCAGAAACCGCGTAGGTTACGCAGAGAATTGAGTGGTAATCACGACTCTCGATTCACGATTTACTATTCACGATTCACCGAACCGGAGATTCTCAATGCCACAAACTCCCCACACTGAACGTCACTTCACCTCGAGCGAAGTTGTACGCGATATTGTGATCGGAATGTCAGACGGTTTGACGGTGCCTTTTGCTCTCGCCGCTGGGTTGACCGGCGCGATCAATTCGACAGGCATTATCGTAACGGCCGGTCTTGCAGAGATCGCTGCCGGCTCAATTGCGATGGGCCTCGGCGGGTATCTTGCGGCGAAGAGCGACGCTGAACATTACGCGAAAGAACGTGAGCGAGAAAAACGCGAAGTCGCCGAAATACCTCACGAGGAAATGCGCGAGGTAGCCGAGGTTTTTCAGGCCTACGGATTAACTGAAGATGAGACGTGGCCCATCGTACAGGCTTTGCGACGCCAACCAAAGAATTGGATCGACTTCATGATGCGCTTCGAGTTAGGACTTGAGAAACCTGATCCACGGCGTGCGTTGGTGAGCGCTTTAACGATCGCCAGTGCCTACATCGCCGGGGGCTTCATCCCACTAACGCCCTACATCGTGACGCATGCAACGTCAGTGGCATTGTTGTTTTCAGTCGTACTAACCCTTGCCGCGCTGCTGATATTCGGTTTTGTAAAAGGGCGATTCACAGGAATGCGGCCGGTGAGAAGCGCGCTGCAGACCGCATTGATCGGAAGCGCCGCAGCGGGCGCGGCGTTTGCCATTGCGCGTCTCATAAGCGGGTAGCTCCGGAGCAGCAGGCAAAGGAGCAGGAGCAGGAGCAGGAGGTTGGAGCAGCCAATAGCAGCAGCGCGATATTCGTGCTCCTGCCTACTGCTCTTGGCCCTTGCCGCTCGTTTTCGCAATCTCTGGAGGAGTTTCGTATAATTCAGGCGCTTTTCGTCATTTATAAGTATCAACAGCTAATTCTTTGTACCCGTCAGGAGGAACGCAATGGCCACCGAATTGAAGCGCACAGGCTCGAGTTTGGATCGCATTGAAGAACTGCTTGGCGCTAATGCCCGAACCCTACTTGATCACAAAACGCAGACGATTGCGAAGCAAGATGTCCACCTACCAGGTCCCGACTTCATAGACCGCGTTTGGGCAATGTCCGATCGCTCACCCGGTGTCCTTCGATCTCTTCAATCGTTGTTTGACAATGGTCGCCTCGCGGGCACCGGCTATCTCTCAATCCTGCCCGTCGACCAGGGTATTGAACACTCAGCCGGAGCTTCATTCGCGCCGAATCCGAAATACTTCGATCCCTCGAATATCGTCGAGCTTGCCATCGAAGGTGGTTGCAACGCCGTAGCGTCGACGTTCGGCGTGCTGGGAACCGTCGCACGAAAATACGCTCACAAGATTCCGTTCATCGTAAAGATCAATCACAACGAACTGCTTACGCTGCCGAACAAATTCGATCAGGTCCTCTTTGGCACGGTGAAGGAAGCCCACAATCTGGGTGCTGTAGCCGTCGGCGCCACCATCTATTTTGGATCTGACGAATCCACTCGACAGATCACGGAGATTAGCGAAGCATTTGCCCAGGCTCATGAACTCGGGATGGGCTGCATCCTCTGGTGTTATCTGCGCAATTCGAAATTCAAGACTCCAGAAGGCGACATGCACGCCGCAGCAGATTTGACCAGCCAGGCGAATCATCTCGGCGTGACCATTCAGGCTGACATCATCAAGCAAAAACTGCCCGAGCGGAATGGTGGTTACAAAGCAGTCGAAGCTCAGTTGGGTGGCTCGTATGGCAAGACCAGCAAGATCGTTTACGACAAACTGACAACTGACAATCCGATCGATCTCGTTCGCTATCAAGTTGCAAACTGCTACATGGGCCGTGCCGGTCTAATAAACTCCGGTGGCGAGTCAAAAGGCGCGAGCGATTTGAGCGAAGCCGTGCGCACTGCCGTTATCAACAAACGCGGTGGCGGCATGGGGTTGATCTCCGGCCGCAAAGCATTCCAACGTCCGATGAACGAAGGTGTCGAATTACTGAACGCGATCCAGGACGTATATTTGAGCGAAGAAATCACGGTAGCGTAGTCTTTGTAGTGCGCTATTCAGTACCGTCCGCGGTAGCGGAGCCATTTGCAACGCATATCCCGCGTTGAACCAGGCCATCCGCTACCGCGGACGGTACTGAATACGCGCTCCAAGTAAATCCAAAATCCCAGCCTCACTCGTACATGTCTTGAGGCCCAACACGCCCCTTGCAACAAGACTCGGTACAAACTGCTGACATTGAACTGCTCAAGGCCGTATCCCGCGGCGATGAGCAGGCCCTCGCCCAACTCTACGATAATTACCGCGTAATCCTCTTTGGACTGTTGGTGCGTATATTGAATAGCCGCGAAGAAGCGGAAGACGTACTGCAGGAGGTGTTTCTACAGGTTTGGCGCCGGGCGAAAGATTTTGATGAGACGAGAGGCAAACCGTTTACCTGGCTCGTCACGCTAGCTCGAAGCAGGGCTATCGATCGGCTGCGAAGTTTGGGTGCGCGAGGCAGGGTGGCCCAAGCTTCAGTACGCGAAGCTTCGGAAGAAGTCTCCGATGCAGCCTTTGACACTTTTCGTTCTGAACAGCGGGCCCTGGTCACGTCTGCGCTGTCACAACTTCCCGAAGAACAAAAGCGGCCATTGGTACTCGCGTACTTTGAAGGACTGACGCAATCGGAGATCGCCGCTAATCTGGGCGCGCCTTTGGGAACAATAAAAACGCGGATGCGAGCAGGTATGATGAAGCTACGCGAGGTTCTGGCGGGCAAGAACGAAAGTTTCGGCTTCTAACGATGGTGCACGACGACTACAAAGAGATGCTTCCGGCGCGCGCCCTGTCGACGCTCGCCGCTAATGAGCGCGCTGCGCTCAACGAGCACCTGCTTGTGTGTGCCGAATGCCGTTGGGAACTCGAAACGTGGGAAGCAACCGCTGCAACTCTTTCACTGAGTGCTACGGCGATGGAACCATCACCCAACATCCGTGAACGGATACTCCAGCAAGTCCGCGAAGAACGTCGAGTGGCTCCAGCCGAAGATGCAGATGCTCGCATCGTTCCATTTAGTTCTCAAAGTCGCACGATGTCGTACGGATTAATTGCGGCCGGAGTGATTTGCTCAATTCTAGTTGGTTGGATTGCTCTGATGGCTCGACAGAATCGTGCAGCGAGAGCTGAGATAGCCAGGCTCAATGAACAGATCCAAAGTACGGAGACACGTCTCACTCACCAACGTGAGATCGTGGCCATGCTAACGTCGCGAGGCACGACGATCACCACTTTAGCCGGTACGAGTTCCATGCCCGGCGCCGAAGCTATGCTTGCCTATGAGCCAAAGGGCGGGGCGATGCTGATCGCCAAGAATTTACCAGCCGCACCTGTGGGAAAGGCCTATCAACTGTGGTTTATCGTCGATAACAAACCTTTGCCAGGTCACACATTCAATACTGATGGTTCAGGGGACGGGACTATGCAGGATAGCGTTCCCGTAGGAATCACCAACAAAGCCGTGTTCGCCGTTACCATGGAAGACAGTGGCGGTGCCAGTTCTCCGACGAGTCCAATTCTTCTTCGCAGTGGGCTCTAAAATCCAAACACCCTCGCACCTCGTACATAGATCGCTTTTCAATTACATCGCTCGTCGGTTCGCCGCCGGGGACATCTATGTGAAGTCAAATAAAGGAGACTCGCCCGCAAATGAAAAACGAAAGTATTCGAAGAAAGGCAGTTTTGGCTTTGGTAGTTTCGCTGGTAATAACGACAAGTGCGGTCGCCTACGCAATGCCGCAGGACAAATCGCTTTACGATCGACTCGGTGGATACAACGCCCTGGCGTTGGTCGTTGACGATTTCATCGTGCGTCTGGTCACAGATAAGCAGTTTGAAAAATTCTTCGTAGGCCATAGCACAGATTCGAAGAAACAGATTCGCCAACACATTCTCGATCAGTTTTGCGCCGCGACTGGTGGTCCCTGCGTCTACACCGGACGCGATATGAAAACGTCGCACAGCGGTCTCGGCATTACCAACGCTGAATGGGATGCGGCTGCAAAGCACCTTGTCGCATCGTTGGATAAATACAAGGTGCCTGAAAGAGAAAAGAATGAGGTGCTCGCGTTTGTGACAACGCTGAAGAAGGACATTGTCGAAAAGTAAAAGCAAGGATGAGGGATGAAGGATGAGGACGACGATCTCATCCTTCATCCTTTCTTCCTGCTCCTGCTTGCTGCCCCTGCTCCTGTTGTTTACACTTGGCAACAAATCCAAGTGGGCGGGTCATTAGAGATGGTGAGCAACGGAAAGAACCAACCTCCAGTCGACAATTCTATTTCTGATTCAACCGGGCAATACGATTTGCGCTTTGTGTTATGGCGGCAGTTCTGCTCTGAAAACGGCATTCCCGTTGACACCTTACCCAGCCAACTAAACGACGATCAGAAGAATAAGTGGGAAAAAATGAAGGCTAACCGATTGCGCTAAGCCACTTTCTTTACACCTAATCGGTGGAAATCGGTGGATCTGCTTCGGCTTAAATGTAGCGGCCAGACAAGAAGGGATTCGTCAATCGTTCCTCACCGATCGTTGTCACGGGGCCGTGACCCGAAAACACCTCCACATCATCTCCGAGCGTCAACAGTTTATTCTTGATCGAGTCCAGCAGCTGTTGAGTGGATCCACCTGGCAAATCTGTTCGGCCAATTGAGCCTGCGAACAACACATCGCCGACGAACACCTTTCTTTCTTCAGCCTCGAAAAGAACAACATGTCCCGGCGTGTGCCCAGGACAATGAAGCACCGTAAATGTAAGTGAGCCGACCGCGTACTGCTCTCCGTCGTCCCAATACCTATCGACGGGAGGCGGAGGTTCGTATTCAAAACCCAGAGCGGACCATTGCGAGCGCGGAATGCCGATCCACGCCGGCTGATCAGGAAGCGCCCGGTACATAAACTCATCCTCTTTGTGAAGGATGATGTCGGCCTCCGGAACCAACTTTTTCAACGAAGCAACGCCACCGACGTGATCCATGTGGGCATGAGTGAGGGCGATGCCCTGGAGATTGAAACCACGAGCGCTGAGGACTTCGACAATGCGTTCCGATTCGTCTCCCGGATCAATGCAAATCGCTTGCTTGGTTTCTTCGCAGCCAACGATACGCGTGTGTTGCTGAAAGGCCGTGACTGTCAGTTCATCTATGATCATGTGCAGGGTTTACCACTTAGCGTATGGATCGGCAACCCCGTCCGTATGGGTCACTGGCGTCAATCAGTCAGCGCAAAACAGTCAGTATCCCGACGCTACCGCGTTTCGGTACTGACTGTTTTGCCTTGAGATTGAGAGTCACCTACACGACTTCGCAACGCGTTACGAATGGTTCCACAAACATGCTGTCGCTATAATTGAGAACGCAATGCCCGTAAGTACCAAATCAGCTCCACTCGCCGCTGTTCTCGATTCGATGACAATCGAAGGCGCGGCGGAACTCACAGAACATCTCGACGACGATGCGCTCAAATGTTTCGCGTGCGGCCATCGCTGTTTGATCAAAGAAGGTAAGCGCGGCATCTGCAAAGTGCGCTTCAATGAAGGCGGGCGTCTACTTGTGCCTGCGAATTATGTTGCGGCTCTTGCTTGTGACCCAACTGAAAAGAAACCGTTCTTCCACGTGCTGCCGGGATCCGACACGCTCACGTTTGGCATGTTAGGCTGCGATCTTCATTGCGCCTACTGTCAAAATTGGCTGACCTCGCAAGCTTTGCGTGACGACTCGGCGGGAACCAGCCCAACGGTTGTTTCGTCTGATCGATTGGTCACGCTCGCGAAAGCCTATGGCGCCTCGATGGTCGGAAGCAGTTATAACGAGCCGCTGATAACCGCTGAATGGGCCGTCGAGGTGTTTCAGAAGGCAAAGCCGGAGGGATTCAAAACTGCGTTCATCTCAAACGGAAACGCTACGCCGCAGGTGCTGGATTATCTGCGTCCCTGGACGGATTGCTACAAGATCGATTTGAAGTCGATGAACGATAAAAACTACAGGCAGCTTGGTGGCGTTGTTGACAACATCCTTGAGACGGTACAGATGGTTCATGACCGCGGGTTCTGGGAGGAGATCGTCACACTTGTGATTCCTGGATTCAACGATTCAGTCGATGAGTTAAAACGCGCAGCTGATTTTATAGCCTCTGTATCGCCTTACATACCATGGCACGTCACTGCGTTCCACCAGGATTACCGCATGACTGACAACGCAAACACGACTGCCGAACAATTGATGCAGGCCTGTGAGATCGGACGTGATGCCGGGTTGAAGTTCATCTATGCCGGCAACTTGCCAGGTCGTGTCGGTCGCTGGGAAAACACTTATTGTCCGACGTGTGATGAACTTCTGGTTGAGCGTTATGGATACATGATTCGTGCCGTGCGGGTTACGACAGAGGGCAAATGCCCGAAATGTTCGGCGAACATCCCGGGCATTTGGAGCTAAGAGCTAAGAGGTAAGTACAACCGTTTGCTCTTCGCTATTTCCTCTTTGCCTTTCAAGTGTCTCAGGCAAACGACACTACTTTGTTGGAGACGGCTTCGGTGGAACCGCCTTTGATGGACTGGGCTTCGCTGAAGTCGCTGCTGATGCTGATGGAGACGGCGCTGGCATCGGCGGAGTGACCGGTGTTCCCTGATGGAGCATCGCCAACCACTTACCATTCCGGTTTGCCCAGATCGTTGAATGTCGCTCAAGTTCCGGCTTCTGTCCCGGAATGCGGACGACGTAAGTAACTAACGCCGCATCATTGTCGAGCTTCACTGTCTTCCACTCGCTCAACTCTGCCTTGGAAGCATCAAAGCCTTGAACGCCTTTCACTGATCCAGCTTTGTCGAATACTCCGTTTGCTTCAATCTCGATCGCCTCGGGCGCGAGGTACGACGCAAACGCATCATAGTTCTTCGTCTTTATAGCATCCCAAACTAACTTCTCGTTGGCTTCTGCGTCGGAAGAGGTTGTGCCAGGAGTTGCAGCTGGCGCAGGACTCGCTGCTGCTTTCGCCTTTGGTGCGGCTGGCGCAGGCGCCGTGGTCTTTGCTACATCTGTTTCCTGATGATAGATCACGAGCCACTTGCCGTTTCGGTTTACCCACGCGCTGGAAGCATAGATTGTTTGTGGTGGAATCGGCTGTCCGTTTGCAGTTCCACTATAGGTCTGCTTATACGCGATCACAGCGGCATCTTTGTCGAGCGATAAAAATTTCCAATCAGACCAAACTACGTCCTTTGGCACAAAGCCCTGAATGCCTTTCATAATTCCAGCTTTGTCGTGGGCTCCGTCGCCAACGACCAAGAGCGCTTGCTCGTCAACCATATCTCCGAACCCGTTGTAGTCTTGCTTCTCAAATGCGGCCATAACTGCTTTTTCTTTCGCCATCGCATCTGATTCTGTCATCGGCGCGGCAGCAGCTGTAGTCTCAGCACTACCATTCTTATTTGTATCAGCGCGGTTCGTCGGCGGTGCCGCGCAGCCGGCTGCAGCGATCGCCAAGGCAGCGATCAAAAACACGAACTTCTTCATAAGAGCCCTCCCAACCAAACTTTTAATGTAGCTTTCGGCGCGTTCTATGCGAAAAGGCGAGAATAGTCAATAGCGGAGGCGGTAGACGAAGGATGAAGGATGAGGGATGAAGGATGAATGAGAACTCTCTTCATCTCTAATTCATCCTTCATCCTTGGGTTTACGGAGTCTTCGACGCTGCCGGAGATGCGGCTGTTGTGGGAGGACTAGTTGATGGTGATGGTTTGGCCATCGCCTTCAACGCTTCTGGATCGATCCGTGTGGCTTGCGAGATGACTACTTGCCACGTTCCATTCCGTTTAGCAAACACGTCCGTGAACCGATATTCACCACTGATATCGATCTGCTTCCCACCGGCTGCTTTAACCTTTCCGTTCTTTATCACACTTCGTCCAGTTACAACCGCCGACTCTGCACTGAGAACTACTGCCTTCGCTTCCAACACTTCGAAGGAGTCGACTGTGACATTACCCGATTCGACGTCTCGAATTTCATCCGCTTTCGTTCCGGTGGTGCCGTCGGCGTAGGTCAATACAATGTCGTCGGCCTCGATTCTTCGCAGCGCGTCAAGATCTCTAGTTTTTATTACGTTGGCCCACTCCTTATCTAGCCGCAACACTTCCGTTTCGATTGCTGCAGGGTTGAACGGTTCTTTGGGTGGTGAAGGACTTGTTTCCGCGCTTCGATTTGTGCCGGGTGCCTGCGACTGACAGCCCCCGAGTGTGAACATGATGGTCAAAACGATCGCATAGAGCGCCAAGCTGGTGGCCGTTCTCGTCATCAGAAGGATTCCTCGTTTCGGTTCAGTATCGTACGGATATGCCTTGCTAATTGGTCCAGAGTTCTTCTACGACAATCAGAGATCCCCGTCAACGGGTTATTCAACAAAGTGCCAGTATTCTTACGAGAAATTGCTGGGATTTGAGGGCCTTCTAAATGTTGACACGACCCAGCGGACGGGATTATTGTTCGGCCACGCGCGGACCTGTTCGGGCAGTAACCTTAACGTCGGCGCCCGCTACCAGCCCCGCCCGCCTTCGACTAAATATTCGCTTGTTCTCAGGAAGGAGCGACCCATGACTCACCTATCGAGCTATTTCAACGCGCGAGTCGGCGGACTACTTTTGTTTGTTGTCCTGACATTGTGCTTACCGGCTGTTGCTCTCGCGCAAACCAACAAGAGGTCTCCCGTTGCGGAGGATCCGATCTTTACGGATTACAGAGGCGTGCAAATCGGGTGGCTCGCCGATGATGTCCGTAAGAAGCTCGGAGACCCCGCCAGCAAAGGGGATGAGCAGGACTTCTACATGTTTGGGGAAAAAGAGACCGCGCAGTTCCAGTACGACAAAGCGACAAAGAAAGTGGTTGCGATCTCTGTCGATTTCGTAAACGGAGCGAGCGCGGTGTTGACGCCGCAACAAGTGTTTGGTGCCGACATCGAAGCCAAGCCTGACGGATCGAAGTACAGACTCACTCGCTATCCGAAAGCGGGCTACTGGCTCTCTTATAGTCGGACTGCCGGCGACACTCCGATCGTGACCGTAACGATCCAGAAGATTGCAGGCCCATAGTAAGAAGCAGAGCAGGTGCACGACTAACAGGAGCAGGAGCAGTAGGCAGGAGCAGGAAGTAGATCTCGTGCTCCTGCGCAGTGCACCTGCTCCTATTTTTGCGCCCGCTAGACTACACACCCACGTCCTCGTATCCTTTTCGGTAAATGCAGTGTGCTGATGACATCTCTTTGCGGCGTTTGCCGGTCTTAGATTCCGCGGATTCCGCGGATTTCGCGCGCCTCATCAAGCAGCGAGCGACCGGCGATGGTTTCCAGAAAGTCGGAATCGTCGAGGCGCGGCCATTAGACATCGAATCGGCGAAATTGGACGAATGGCTACGACGCGGCTACCACGCAAACATGCGGTGGCTCGAACGCAGTCCGTCGACTCGCGTCGATCCCCGCACAATCTTTCCGGCAGCCAGGTCAATCGTTGTCGTCGCGATCAACTACTACACGCCGACACAGCACGAGGAAAATCCGGATACAGGCAAGGTTTCGCGGTATGCGTGGGGCGACGATTATCATCAGATTCTGACTGAAAAACTCCGATCACTTCTTGCCTGGATTAAGGAACAGCGGCCCGACGCCGAAGGAAAGATCTGCGTGGATATCCAGCCCGCGATGGACAAAGCGTGGGCAGTCCGGGCCGGCCTTGGATGGCTGGGGAAGCATTCGAACGTCATCACCCCTGAATATGGGTCGTGGATCTTTATCGGTGAGCTGTTACTAAATCTGGAACTGAGTTACGACACCGAACTGATCGAGGACCACTGCGGCACTTGTACGATGTGTATTGATGCTTGTCCGACTCAAGCGATTGTCGAACCTTACGTTGTCGATTCGGCGAAGTGCATTTCGTACGCGACGATCGAATTGCGGGAGCCTGAGATTCCCAGCACTGTTGCAGACAAACTGTCCGGCTGGTTGTACGGCTGCGATATCTGCCAGGATGTTTGTCCGTGGAACCGTTTTGAACAAGTAACGACTGAACCGCGCTTCCATCCGCGCGAGGGAAATGTAAACGTGCGACTGGACGATATTCTTGAGCTGGATCATGAGGGTTACGTCGAGCGGTTTCGTGGCAGTGCGATGAAGCGTGCGAAGCTACCAGGACTCCAGCGAAATGCGCGTGAATTGTTGAAGCGGGTCGGCTAAGCAACCCCGACGATCGGTTCAGAACAGGAGCGAAGCGACTCCTTTCAACGGATTATCCGTCCGCGGTGAGACAGTCGCTTCGCTCCCTGTTCTGAAACGCCAAATGCTAACCTCATGATTTCTGAACAACCACCAAACTCATTTTTCAAAGAAGAAATCACACAGAGCTTCGCCAGCCAGTCTGTAATGCAGCTGATTGGTGCTGAACTCGGCCTCGTTGAGCCCGGGATCGTGGAAATAAACTTGGCGTATCGTCCTGACCTGTCCCAACAACACGGTTATGTTCACGCTGGCATAATCACGACAATCGTCGACTCCGCCTGTGGGTATGCTGCTTTCACTCTCATGCCCCCAGGTTCTGAGGTGTTAAGCGTCGAGTTTAAGGTGAACTTTCTAAGACCCGCACACGCGTCTCGGTTCGTCGCGCGTGGTGAAGTGATTAAACCAGGAAGAACCCTAACGGTTGTACGCGGCGATGTGCTTGGCTTCACGGAAGACGGCAACAATGAGCTTATCGCGACAATGCTGGCTACGATGATGCGTCTGCGTAGAGCTTAGTGCTTTGTACCTGGTGCTTTGTTTCAAAACGCACGGAGCGACCGACTACCAGATATCAACGACAAATCGGAAAGTGCAAAGCGCCAAGCGCCAATGATCAGCGCGGCCTCTAATAACGCTGGGGTGGGCCGCGGAAACAAAGTCGCGACCCACCTCAGAAGCTATTGTCCAAGTTTGTTGTAGATGTCGTGCGCCATTCGTTGGTGTTCCTGCAAAGTCGGCAATGTCTTGCTCGCAAATGCCTTTAGTTCAGGATCGGTACCGTTATTGGCCTCACCTTGAAATGACGTTACCGACTTGTCATGGTTTTCGGCCATCAGGCTCATGAACTCACGATCAAAATCAGCACCGGACAAACTCATGAAACGATCATGCGTCTGTTTCTGCTCCGGTTTCACGTCAGTAGGCATCGTGATTTTCTTAGTGGCTGCGATCTTCTTCAGGTCTTCTCCCACCTTTGTATGATCCGTAACGACGCGTTGCGCAAACCTCTTTACGTCAGCATTCTTGGATTTCTGGATGGCCATTTTAGCCAAGGCGATTTCAGCCATTCCGTTTTGCGCAACATTAGTCGCAAACGTGTTGTCATCCTGCTGTGGCTGCGAGCGAACAGGGCTGGCAGCCGGTGACGCGACCGCGGTTGAATTGGTATTCGAATACGCATTCGAATTGGTATTGGAATTTGTTGTTGTGTCCGCGGGTGTACAGCCAAAACAAATCGCCGTGTACACGAAGATGACGAGTAATAATTTCCGCATTTCAGTCCCTCCAAATGATCGTTATGAAGAATTTTTAGGGCCAGCTTGTGACGGAAATGGCGCAAACCGCTTTCAAAAGGCTGGATAGATGTTGCGAAATGTGGGCGTTAGAACGTATTCGGCCTATCGAGTATCATTACCGTGATGTCAGCGAATGGAAATCAGCACAAATTACTACGCGACTCGTATGGCCGCGCGATTCGCGACCTCCGCGTGTCGTTGACGGATCGATGCAACTTCCGGTGTTTTTATTGTCTACCGCACGGTGAACCGCCTATCGCTCCAAAGGAACAGATGCTTTCGTATGAAGAAATTGAGTATCTCTGCGACATCTTCGTATCGCTGGGCATTGAGAAGATTCGGTTAACCGGAGGCGAGCCAATGCTGCGGCGCGACATCGAGACAATTATTCGAAAGTTAGTCCAACTGAAAAGCATCGGTCTCCAGGATCTCGCGCTGACGACTAACGGGTATTACTTACCTGACCGTGCGCGCTCGTTGAAGGATGCGGGCTTGGACCGAATCACAATCAGTGTTGATAGTTTGAAGCGCGACGTATTCAAGCAAATGACCGGTGTCGATGTACTCGATAGAGTGCTTGCGGGAATACAAGCGGCGAAGGAAGCGGAGTTGTACCCGATTAAGATCAATGCGGTCATCGTGCGCGGTCACAACGACGATGAGCTCGTCGATTTTGCAGCATTTGCACGCGAACATGATCTCAAGATGAGGTTCATTGAGTTCATGCCGCTTGATTCGGGACACGACTGGTCTCGAGACGACGTTGTTTCCGGACGAGAGATTCGCGAAAAGATCAGTGAAAGGTTTCCACTTGTTCCTGTCGACGGCGAACGTGGATCTGAGACTTCTTCCCGCTATCGCTTTGCGGATGGAGCACCCGGGGAGATTGGAATCATCGCTCCCGTCACTGAAGCATTCTGCGGCGCATGTTCACGAATACGACTGACGGCTGATGGACAAATCCGGACATGTTTGTTCTCGACTGTTGAGCATTCGGTAAGAGATGTGTTGCGTTCGAGAGCTAGTCGTGAGGAGATCATTGATTACGTTGAGTCGGTGGTGTTGAAGAAAGAGCCGCGACATTACATCAACGACCCGGGATTCGTTGCGCCCTCACGCACAATGAGTTTTATTGGTGGGTAAAGTGCAAAGGGAAAAGAGATAGAGGAAAGTGCTCTTTGCGTTCACTACGCGGCCTGTGGCATTGTCGCTGGCGCCTCGTCGATCTCTTTCACCGCCCGTAGTCCCTCAACAATTGCTCCTTGCATCCATGACGGAAAAGGTGACAGGTGTTCGCCCGCAAAATGAACGAGACCCTCAGGTTTCTGCGCTGCGATCAAATCACGTAAACCGACGAAGGCCCATGCCCCAAGTGACCATTGATCCTCGATCCAACACTTCGTTGTGCCGCGCTCAAAATTCTCGCGCACAACCCCAGCAAACATTGAATCCAGTAACGTGACAGTGGATCCAATTCGTTCTTGTTCACCCATTTTGTCAATGCGTTCGGCCTGCCCGGGCCTTGCATAAGTCATTAAAATCCCACGCGGGCCGGGTTGGTCCCAGGTTGGGTGCCAGATTTCAAGCGGATCGTCAGTGACCGCGAAACCATTCAAGCCTTTTCCTTCCCACGCGCGCGTCTTCATCTGCAAATAGACGCGCGACACAGCGGCGTAAGAAGTATCTTTAATAATCCGCTTCTTTCGATCCGAAAAGCTAGGCAGTTCTATTCCTTTAAGGACGGACCAGGGAATAGTACATAGAATTCGATCGGCAGCAAGGGTTTGTCGGGTGCCGCGTTCAATAAAAACGGCCCGCGCGCTTTTCGCGTCTTGCTCGATGCGCACTACGGCGGCACCGTAATGAATCTTGGTCGCGAGTTTTGCGGCGAGTGCTTTTGGAAGGAGATCAGTTCCACCCTTAATCTTCGACCATCGCGTCGGATTTCCACCTAAGTCGGGACCAAGAACCTGGCCCAGTCCTTCCGTAAAACCTTCAATGGGAACCTGTCTGCGACCGCCGACATCGACTCGCAAGGCTGACAACCGTGATGGATACATTGGCTCCAGAGGCAGACCCATGAGATGCACGTATTTCAGTGTTAGATCGTGAATGTCTGGAATCCGCGCCGCGCCGGCTTCGGCGTAAAGACCATCTGAGAAAGGTTCGTGCAAGGTGTGCACGCGACCACCCGGCCGCGTGCGTGCTTCGAGAATTGTGACGTCGTGTCCGAGTTGAGTTAGTTCATAGCCGGCGGTGAGACCGGCCATTCCCGCACCGAGAATTAGTATTTTCTTTGCCGGGCCTCGAACGGTGAACACACGCGAGGCCCCGGCTTTCGCTATTGTCCACGTCAATCCAGTGCCTGCGATCGCACTTGCTCCTCGAGTTAGGAACTGTCGACGTGTTACTGCCAAGCTTACTCACCTTCGACCCGATCTAAGTTGGCCCGAGCTTTTCGCCTTTATGTTGACCGGCTTGTTTCCTGTTGTCGAATCTGTCCGCCGTGTTGGAGTGGAAGGTTGCGTCGCCGGGTTCTCAGGCGGCTTCGGTGGCATATCCTCCTTCGCAAGACGTGGCAGCAATGAATCACGCGTTGCGAGTTGATAGACAGACCATGCGACGATCATCGCATCCTTCTTGACGTCGTCTTCGAGAATTCGTTCGTACGTGTCAAGATTTGTATGCCACGTATGTGTGCCGTACTCGATCGGATCCTGGCCCATGCCGATTCCAGGCAGACCAGCGTTACTGAATGAGGTGTTGTCTGAACCACCAAGGTTTCGACTGCGACTTGGGTTTGCGCCGATCACACCGTCTGCCGCAAACGGCGCGAGGATTTCTTTCATGATGTTTGCTGCTTCAGGTGGACCAAACACGCTTGCACCGCGAACACGACCAGTACCCGAGTCAATGTTGAAATAGCCACCAAATTTTTCGTACCCGGGTTTCGGTTCTTCAAACGATCCAAAGTGCTCCTTCACATAAGCTTGCGATCCGAGTAGACCCTGTTCTTCACCACTCCAAAGTGCGACCCGAATCGTGCGACGCGGCTGAACACCGAGTGTCTTCAGAATGCGCGCTGCTTCCATCATGATGGCGCATCCGATTGCGTTGTCTGTCGCTCCTGTGGCGGCGTGCCACGAATCCAGGTGACCACCGAGCATGATCACTTCGTCTTTTTTATCTGTGCCGGGAATTTCTCCAATGGTGTTGTATGAAGTTACGCCTTGGGGATAGACGTGGTTGACTATATTGAACTCGAGCGTAACGTCAGTGCCATCAGCGAGGATGCGAGTGATGCGTCCGAAGTCTTCGTTACTCATCACAACTGTAGGAACGACTTTGTCGACATCAAACGTGCGATTGTTGAATGCACGTATCTGACGAAATTCACGACCAGCATCGTTGACGCGAATCAGCGCGCCGTTGGTTTTGAGGAATGTGTCGAGTTGTTCATCGACTTGGCGTCCAGTCAACGGACGCGGTGCGTTAGGTGCCGGCGAAGGCGACGGTGATGCATTTGGATTTTGGAACGGACGCGGGTTTGGACCGAAACGCTGGGCTGCCTGATCGTCAGGGAGACGTTTGGGAGGCGGATTCAGGTTAACCGGCACGATAGCTGGTTTGCCGATCAGCACAATACGACCTTTGACGCGCGAACGCTGTGCGGCGAAGAAAGAATTTAGCTGCTCTTGTGTCGGACGATCAGGCAGCAGAAGTTGGAGCGCTTGTGCTTGCACAACTCCTTTAGTACTTGGTGTCCATGCCAAAACCTCAGCGACAAGTGGATCTTTTACGGGCGAAATGATGTGTGCCGTGAGTCGTTCGTTCAACCAACCCGGATGACCGAAGTCCCACGGTTCGGTGTGCGCGTTTTGCAAACCCCAGGCGGTCATTTGTTTGACTGCCCAATCGGCGGCGTTCTTGTGATTGGGTGAACCGGTCAGTCGTGGACCATAAACATCGGTGAACATATGCATCGTCTTCATGATTTGAGAACGCTGCATTGCTTCTTCGCGAATTTTTGCCAGCAGCGCAGTGTCATTAGCAGACGTCTGAGCGAGAACGGGCAGTGAAAGCAGAGCGACGATCAGAAAGGTGGCGATTATTCGATTTGGCATTTCGATCTCCGGGGAGCAAAACAGGTTGGCTAGCGCTTGAGATTATACGTGCGTAGTCGCTCCTGTGGCGACAGGATCTTCGTGGAAATCAGACGAAGTTCCAATCTCTCTGGGACTCTGTCGATAGCTGCCACTTGTAAAATCCCGAATGTTAAATACCAAATAATAATTCTCAGATGATTCCCGCTTGCTCCTATGCAGGCCACTTCTCCGGTGGTTTAAGTGAGGCGAGCGGCGTAGAATAACTCCACTTGAAAACTCGAACCGTTTTCGGGGGAGCCGCAAGGCTGAGAGTTTGAATCATTGTAGATTTGTGATTTTAGATCTTTGATTGCCGATAGCGCTCGATTCTAGCTACGCATCACAATCTAAAATCAAAATCTACAATGATCAAAGACCCCTTGAACCTGATACGGTTAACACCGTCGAAGGGAGAAAGTAGTTACGACCGCTCCAACCTTTTGATCGGGTTGGAGCGGTTTTTAATTGGGCAGATTAACTCCGCTCGTTCCATCGGACGATTCAGTTAGGAGCCATCATCATGAGTCAAGCAATTCAGAAGCAGCAGGGTGAACCAGCGAGCGACAACGAACTTCCAAACTCGCAAAGAATCTATGTCGAAGGCAACCATCATGGCGTGCGCGTACCGTTCCGCGAAATTAGTCAAACACCGACTCGCAATCTCGCCGGTGCGCTTGAAGAGAATCCGGCCGTGCGTGTTTACGACACGAGTGGTCCGTGGGGTGATCCTTCGGTGCAGTGCGACGTGACGAAAGGCTTGCCTTCATTGAGAGCCGAATGGATCCGCGCGCGCAACGATGTGGAAGAATACGAAGGTCGCGAGCTTCAACCGATCGACGACGGCTATCTCACCTTTGACGCAGCAAACCGTGCGCGCGTGAAAGATGTCGGACGTCTCGAGGACTTTCCGTTGTTGGGCCGCCGACCATTGCGCGCGCAACCTGGCGCGCGTGTGACGCAGTTGCATTACGCACGGCGCGGAATCATCACGCCTGAGATGGAGTTCATTGCGATTCGTGAAAACCTGGGTCGATCAGTTCTCAATTCCAATGGTAAGCGACGTCGTGGTGAATCGTTCGGTGCCTCGATCCCGGAGTTTGTAACTCCAGAATTCGTGAGAGACGAAGTCGCACGCGGTCGAGCAATCATTCCCGCGAACATTAATCATCCGGAATCGGAACCGATGATCATCGGCCGCAATTTCCTGGTGAAGATCAATGCGAATATCGGGAACTCGGCAGTGGCGTCCTCGATTGAAGAAGAGGTCGACAAGATGCGTTGGTCCATTCGCTGTGGCTCTGACACGGTGATGGATCTATCGACAGGCAAGAACATTCACGCGACGCGTGAGTGGATCATCCGTAATTCGCCAGTGCCGATCGGTACTGTTCCGATTTATCAGGCGCTGGAGAAAGTCGGCGGCAAAGCAGAAGAGCTGACGTGGGAGATCTTTCGCGACACTCTGACTGAGCAGGCAGAACAAGGAGTCGACTATTTCACGATTCACGCCGGTGTGCGTTTGCCGTATATCCCAATGACGGCGAATCGAGTCACAGGCATTGTCAGCCGCGGAGGCTCGATCATGGCGAAGTGGTGTTTGGCGCATCACGAGGAGAGCTTTCTCTACACGCGTTTTCGGGAGATCTGCGAAATCCTGGCTGCTTACGACGTGTCGTTTTCCTTAGGCGATGGTCTGCGTCCGGGATCGATTGCGGATGCGAATGACGAAGCGCAGTTTGCTGAATTGGAGACGCTTGGTGAGTTGACGAAGATCGCGTGGGAGTACGATTGTCAGGTGATGATCGAAGGGCCCGGTCATGTGCCAATGCACTTGATCAAAGAGAACATGGACAAGCAGTTGGAAACTTGTCATGAGGCGCCGTTCTACACGCTTGGTCCATTAACGACTGACATTGCACCGGGCTACGATCACATCACTTCGGCAATTGGTGCGGCGATGATTGGTTGGTATGGGACGGCGATGCTTTGTTATGTCACGCCGAAGGAGCACCTTGGATTACCGAATAAGAAAGATGTGAAAGACGGTGTTATTGCGTACAAGCTTGCGGCCCATGCAGCGGATTTAGCGAAGGGGCATCCGTCCGCGCAGTATCGTGACGATGCATTGTCGAAGGCGCGTTTTGAATTTCGTTGGGAGGACCAATTCAACTTGTCGTTGGATCCGGAGGTGGCGCGCGAATACCACGACGAGACGTTGCCGCAGGAGGGTGCGAAGCTGGCGCACTTCTGTTCAATGTGCGGCCCACATTTCTGTTCGATGAAGATCACGCAGGACGTGCGGGAATACGCTGCGCAAAAGCAACTCGACGAAGACGTTGCGCTAACGACAGGATTGAAGGAAAAGGCTGAAGAGTTTGTGGCAATAGGCAGTGAACTTTACCAGAAAGCTTAACGGGTCGCACAAAACATAACAGGATTCCAGAATTCCACGATTACAGGATAGGACGAGAAAGTCTAGTTGTCTGTTTGGCTCACCAAACGATAGACTCGAATCCTGTAATTCTGAAATCGTCTAATCCTGTTTTGCTCCCACCTCACGAGGAGAAAGAGTATGAACGTTAATAACCTCACGCATAAAGTCATTGGCTTTGCCTTTAAAGTTCACAATAGTCTTGGCGGTGGGTTCATCGAAAGTGTCTACGAGAACGCACTAAAAATTGAGCTCAACAAAATCGGTATTTCAGCGCTCCAACAGGAAGAGCTGGACGTGTTTTATGAGGGACAGCGCGTCGGGCATTTTATTCC
>JBKPMX010000072.1:0-30566 GCA_046765655.1 Acidobacteriota bacterium | reverse complement strand
GCGATACCAGGCGATATGCGTCTTGAAATTGCAATCGAAGTAAGAGAGGCAATTGCTGAGTTTTTTCCCAATGAGCGGATGAGCTTCCCAGCACAGATGCTGATCGTCACGGGAGATAAACCCAACTAAACAAACCGAATGAAATCCCACCGATTCGCCTCCCTGCGATGGCTATGATCCTTGGCTCCGAAACTGGACACAAATTGGACACAACGCAAAAGCGGCCAGTCTCGCTGGCCGCCTTTAATTATATGACTTCGTTGGTAGCGGGCGGCCGGGATCGAACCGCCTACCTTGGGGTTATGAATTCCATGAAACGCTCATCTTCGGATCAAAGATCGCGCGGTATCTTTCGCATTTGAAATTGGGCCTCGGTCACCGCTCCGCTTCCGTTGCATTCCGCCCGACACAGTTTGAAATAGTGAGTTCGGCGCGAACATTTTTGTGCTGTGGGGCGGGCGCGGGGCGTTGAAACAGATGGTTGCCGTCGTCCCGATGAAGCGATTAAGCGCTTGCGTGAAGCGCTCAATTACTATGGGAATGCTCGCCGTCACAGCACCATGTTACAAGTTCGCGCTCGAAGCTAAACCTAATAAGCCACGCACCGACATGTATATGCCTACGACATGAGACGACTTCGTTTTCACACGCACACATTAATGCCACAAAACATCTTTGGCGGTGTCAGGTAGGTAGTTCTGCCAGTAATCAATCTGAAAATTTGGAGTCCCGTTCAAATGAATAAATTACGCCTTGTGTTGATCGGCGCGCTAATGATCATCACGGCTGCGAACGGCTCAAGCACGTCTGTTGCCCAGGAGCAACCCACTAAGAGGTTACCCCTGGGGGCCGTTAAGCCAGCGTTCGACATGCGTTCACTTGAAGGTTCTGCTGCGCCGACGTGGCAGGATCTGCGCGGCAAAGTCGTAATCATGGATTTCTGGGCCACCTGGTGTACTCCATGTATAGAATCGATTCCACACTTGAACGGCTTGAAGAAGGAGTTAGCCGACCAACCTGTTAGTCTGTTATCGATCACGTACGAGCCGGGAGCAAAGGTTCGTGAGTTTTTGAAAACTCATAAAATCGAGACGGATATTTTTATCGACAATGATCTTTCCACATTCAAGTCTTTCAGTTCCTGGGGAATTCCGATCACGTATGTGTTTGATGGGGAGGGTCGACTAGTAGCGGGTGTCTCTCCCAAAAATCTGACGGCCGAGATCGTACGGAAGATACTTGCTGGTGAAACTCCGGTGCTCAAAGAGCACGGCGGATGGGATGATCCCGCTGGCGCCGCAAAATACTTTCGCGAGCAACTCGAAGAGGATCGGAAGAAGTTCGGCTCGAATTAATGAAAATTGCTGCTGGTCCAGAATTCAACCTTCCAGTCAACGTTGAAACTGATGTGTGTATTGAAACCGTGAGGCTTGTGAGCTGAATTCAACTACTGAGCCAAGCGGGCATATCTTTTTGTTAAGCCGCTATGACACAGAAACTTGCTTTTGGGTCAATACGTTAGCAGCGTTGATCTAACTTCATTCGCACGATTTCATTCATACTCCGCGCATCAAATCCCCACTCCTATTGACACCCGATAGGAGCATCGATATGCTGCTGTTTACCTAACGGACGTCTATGAAAAAACAAAAAGCTGATCTGTTACAGGGGACCCTCGAACTTCTGGTGCTTCGGTTGCTCAGTTCTGCGGCTCTAAATGGTTGGGACATCATGCAGCGGATTCAACTGGTCTCTGGCGAAGTTCTAAGCGTGACACCAGGGGCTCTGTATCCCTCATTGCACCGTCTAGAAGAACGCGGTCTCATCTCGTCTGTCTGGGATACGTCGGAGAATAATCGACGCGCGAAGTATTACCAGCTGACGGCGAGCGGCCGTAAACAACTTGAGTCGCAACGCAAGCAGTGGGAGCGGTTTTCTAATGCTGTCGCTTTGATCTTGCGCGATGCGTAGGAGTCGTTATGAATTTCAGCACTCTAAAGCGACGATGGCGCGCACTAATTCACAAAGACCAACTAGAACAGGAACTTGACGAGGAACTGCAATTCCATCTCGAAAAGGATATTGCGCAAAATATTAAAGACGGTATGACGGCTGACGACGCGCGAACCGCGGCCCTAAAAGCGTTCGGGAACCTGTCGCAGTCGAAAGAGGAATCCCGCGATGCACGCGGTGTCAGATGGATCGAAAATATTCTCCAGGACATCCGTTACAGCGGCCGTCTCTTCCTCAAAAACCCAGCCTTTACACTAGTCGTCCTATTAACTCTCGCACTTGGCATCAGTGCGAACACTGCGATTTTCAGTTTTGCCAACGGTATTCTCTTGCGACCGCTGCCATACCCTGATTCGGATCGATTGGTGGTCCTTGATGAGACAGCACTCAAACGAGGAATCAATTCAATGAGTGTGTCGTATCCGAATTTTCTGGATTGGCGAGAACGCAATACGGTCTTCGAAGATATTGCCCTTGACTACGGCACGACGCGCTTTGCGCTCAGTGGAAACGGACAAGCCGAGGAGCTCCGCGGCTCTTATATATCTCACGGGCTCTTTGAGGTCCTGCGTGTTTCACCGATTCTCGGTCGCACGTTCACTAAGGCTGAAGATACACCGGATACAGATGATGTCGTTATTCTCGGCTATGATCTGTGGCAGAGACGCTTCGCCGGGGATCCAAACATACTCGGACAGAGAATCTCACTAAACACTTATTCGCGCACCGTTGTAGGAGTGATGCCGCCAGGGTTCAAGTTTCCAGAAGTTTCTGAACTTTGGGCTCCGCTAGGTCTTACTCCCAAGACCTTCACACGGACGGACCATGGATTAAACGCAATTGCTCGATTGAAAGACGGCGTGACGTTGGAACAAGCGCAAGCCGAAATGAATCGAGTTGCGGCGCAGATTGAACAGGAGAATCCGGTTACCAACGAGGGCTTGGGAGTTTCGGCGACGAGTCTGCACAAGAATCTGACAGGTGATTATCGTAAAGCTCTCTTGATTCTGCTGGGAGTCGTAGGTTGCGTCTTGCTGGTCGCGTGCGTGAATGTGGCGAATCTGATGCTGGCGCGAGCCTCTGCACGACAAAAAGAAGTCGCACTACGAACTGCATTGGGCGCGAGCCGCTTCCGAGTGATTCAACAGCTCCTTACTGAAAGTTTAATACTTGCTGTCGCGGGCGGAGCTTTAGGTCTCCTGTTCTCTGTCGGAGCTCTCCGGCTGCTGCTCGCATCAATTCCTATTAAACTTCCTTTCTGGATGAACTTCGGGATTGATCTTCGCGTCCTCGCGTTCACGGTTGGAGTAACAGTGCTGACTGGTCTACTTTTTGGCTCCATCCCAGCGTTACAAACGTCGCGCGTCAACCTCAACGATACATTGAAAGAAGGAGGTCGAGGATCAGCATCATCGGTCCGCAACTTCTCCCGCAGCGTGCTCGTGGTCGCAGAAATCGCGCTCTCGCTAATTTTGTTGGTTGGCGCGGGTTTGATGATCCAAAGTTTTCTTCGTCTTCGCAGTGTTGACGTAGGACTCAATCCCAAGGGTGTAGCAACAGCTTCCGTAACTGCACCCAGGTTGAAATACCCTGACGCGCCGAAGCGCGCTGCATTCTTCAAGCAGTTGTTGGATCGAGTGTCCGCTCTGCCCGGTGTGGAGTCGGCAGCCGCAACTGCGACACTCCCTCTCAGTGGAGGCGGTTGGGGACGCAGCTTGACCGTCGAAGGTTATCCGGTATTGTCCGTGGGCCAGGCTCCAATGATTCAACACACGGTAGTTACGCCAAATTATTTCCGCACGATGGGAATAACTTTGTTGTCGGGCCGCGACTTTACCGCTGCGGACACAGCTGACGCTCCCTTAGTAACAATTATTGACGAACGCCTGGCACGCGAGTACTGGCCTAATGAGAGCGCAATTGGAAAACGCATCCGGTTTGGACCGCCTGAAGATAACGAACCGTGGCACACAGTCATCGGTGTAGTCAGGCCGGTGCGTCATGAGCGAATGCAAGAAGACACGCGCGAGAGCGTCTACTTGCCGCATCAGGAAATACCCGTGAATGGAATGGCAGTTGTGGCGCGAACTTCTGGTGACCCCAGAACACTCGCGCCTGCTATTCGCCGCGAGGTGAATCAGATGGATCCAGACATCCCGGTGAGCAAAACTCCTTTAATGGAAGAGGTGATCGCCGAATCTGTGTGGCAACCTCGTCTCTACACGACGTTGTTTACTGTTTTCGGCATCGGGGCAATGATGCTGGCGGTTATCGGGATATACGGCGTAATGGCTTACTTTGTCGTAACGAGGACGCATGAGATCGGTGTGCGCATGGCTTTGGGGGCTACGTCGCGGAACGTTTTTGGTTTGATCGTGGGACGTGGAATGAAGTTGACCGTCATCGGGGTGTTGCTTGGTATTGTGGGGGCATACGCTCTTACACGTCTCATTCGTGGCTTACTCTTCAATGTCAGCACTGCGGATCCGGTTACGTTCACGTTAATCTCGACATTATTGGTGTTCGTCGCTTTTGTTGCTTGTTATATTCCCGCACGACGTGCGACGAAGGTGAATCCACTGGTAGCGTTGCGATACGAGTAAAATAGTTCGAGCTGGACAAACATAAATCTGGGAAACCGTTGAAGGCACGCTGGCGATAAGAAGATTCGATATCCGCATCGAATTTGACTATGATCAGGCGGACCGAGTCAATGAATTGACAAGCGAGGCAACTTAGAGAGCGTGAGGGTTATCGAAGTCTGTGAGCAATGTGCGGGAACATTATCTCGCAGAGAAAATACTTGACAGGACAGTTGGTCCTACTTTATACAAAATAGGTTGCGCGAACGAATGAATCACGCGCTGAGGAAATCAATTCGATGTTGACGAGCCGTACATACAAAGAACATTCGACGAAATGGCAGCCGTGCGCCGCCATGAATCGGTATGTCGTCTCGTTGGGCCTGACCTTGTCAGCGACCAATATTTTTGGCGGCAGGCTCGGACAAGAAACGTCGATAGATAGCCGTCGAATCAGGCAATAATCAGCGGGAGCGGACTCCCGCTCCCAAATCTCAAAGCAAATCGAAAGAGAATTGAAGGAGCGGGCAGCTTCCCTGGGAGGCTTGAAGCCCGCTCCTTCAGTTTTTTGACAATCGAAGTACCTATTTGCGAGAGATGAAGGCAGGGAGCCTTCAACGGATGACGATCTCGGTCCTTTGCGAGAGTCCCAGGAGATCGCCATCTTCAGGAGAAGTGTGCCTCGAAGTGTGTTCGCGGCAGTGCTCTCTCTGCCTTCATCTATTTTTTAGCACAGTGAATCCTGGATTTGAAATCTTGTTGTCGAGATTTGAAATTTGAAATTCGCTTCGCATGTGTGGCTGAGCAGCAAAAGCACTCGACTGTAAATCGAGCGTCCGTTCGGACTTCGTAGGTGCGAGTCCTACCACATGCACCAAGAGTCTTTGGGGCGTAGGCTAACGGCAAACCATCGGATTCCAAACCCGAGATTCTCGGTTCAAATCCGGGCGTCCCAGCCAAATCGATCGGAAGGCAGCACTGGTTCACTTTGTAATTCAAGTCTCTGCGCAACCTCTCCGTTCTCTGCGTCTCATGCGGTTTCCGTCTCAACCTGCATAACCGCAGAGACGCCGAGGACGCGGAGGTTTCGCAGAGACTTGAAAGTGAACCAGCATCCGGAAGGCGGTGCGCGGCGGCGCGCAACTGGTCCTGAAAACCAGGCCGAGCATTGCGTCTCGAGGGTTCGACTCCTTCGCCTTCCGCCATCTTCAATCGGCAATCGACAATCGCAAATGTTTCGGACCTGTAGCTCAGAGGAATGAGAGCGCGACTCTGCGAAGGTCGAGGTCGCACGTTCAAATCGTGCCAGGTCCACCAAAGCATTTTTGATTTTAGATTTGAGATTTTTGATTGGCGTGTTTCGGTAGCAACCGCATAACTCAAAGAGTCAAAAATCAACAATCAAAAATTTAAAATCAAAAATGTTAGGCCGGCGTAGCCCAAATGGGAGGAGGCACTAGTCTTAGGAACTAGACAGTGTGGGTTCGAATCCCTCCGCCGGTACCAATTCTCGCTGTCGTGATGCAATCGACAGACGCGCATGGTCAAGAGGCCAGTCCTTCCGACAGCACTAACATCCGCTCGCGTAGTCCAATTGGCAGGAGACAACAGCCTCAAGATCTGTACAGTGTGGGTTCGAATCCCTCCGCGAGCACCAAATCATTTTGCGCGTGTAGCCCAATTGGAAGAGGCGGCTGACTTAAGATCAGTTTTCTGAGAGTTCGAATCTCTCCACGCGCACCAAACAAGCACGGGGATGAACGCGAAATGGAAAGCGGACTGATTTTCAATCAGTTGATTTGCGAGTTCGAGTCTCGTCATCCCTGCCAAAGTTTCCGGGCGAATGCTGAACGTGACTACATCTGTTAAATGTCTCGTCACGCTCGATTCCTTGTCGCCCTTCTGTGTGGGTCGTAGCTCAATCGGCAGAGCACCGCACTGTGACTGCGGCCCGTGAGGGTTCAACTCCCTTCGACCCACCCAACTAATCAGTTTCGAGTTTGGAGTTTCGAGTTTTGCATTCGTTCGAACTCGAGGCTCGGAATCGAAACTCAAAACTTTCTCATGGAACTGTGGCCGAGAGGTGAGGCACCTGATTGTCGATCAGGTCGATGACGGTTCGAGTCCGTTCAGTTCCGCCAAATTTCCCTGGCGTAGCACAATTGGCAGTGCGGCAGGCTTATACCCTGTGAGCTCCAGATTAGAGCGTGATCCAGGTTCGAGTCCTGGCGCCAGGACCATTCACGCGTCAGTAGCTAAATCGGATCAAGGCACCTGCCTCTTAAGCAGGGGATTGTGAGTTCGAGTCTCACCTGACGCACCAAAATCACCAGGCAGTTAAGCAGTCTCCGCCTGTGTCAATCAAACTCGATTCAACTATTCTTTAGAAAGGAGAACACGCAATGCCTTACACGAAGCTACCAATCGGTGGCGCCCACAGCGAAGTTTTGTCGTGGGCCAATCATGAATTCAGTATGGAAGAGCAATCGATGCTGAGAAACGTTTCTCGCTTACCATGTTTATTCAAGCACGTCGCGCTGATGCCTGATGCCCACCTCGGCAAGGGCAGCATGGTGGGTTCGGTGATTGCGACGAAGGAAGCAGTGATTCCCGCGACCGTCGGCGTCGATATCGGATGCGGAATGATGGCGGTGAAGACGCCATTCAAGAGCGGCATCCTCGACGGCAAGTTGAAGGACCTGCGTCTCGCGATCGAAGAAGCAATTCCCGTCGGCTTTAACGCGTACAAGGAATCAGTTGATGAATCCTCGTACTGGGACGGCTGGAAGGACTTCGGAGATTTGCACAAAGGCGTTTCTGATCGCAAAGCGAAAGCGATGAAGCAACTGGGCACGCTGGGTGGCGGCAACCACTTCATCGAAGTTTGTCTGGATACAGAAAACTTCGTTTGGTTGATGCTGCACTCGGGCTCGCGCAACATCGGCAAGGAACTGGCAGAGCGCCACATCTCGACAGCGAAGTCGCTCTGGAGATTATCGGAACTTCCGGCTCCCGATCTTGCTTACTTCATTCAGGGCACACGTGAGTTTGCGGCTTACTGGAAAGACCTGAAGTGGGCGCAAACCTACGCCATGAAGAACCGCGAGATCATGATGGCGCGTCTATTGAAGGTCTTCAACAAGATGTTCAATCATCGCGAAGCCTTCAAACCGGAACTTGAGGTGAACTGCCATCACAACTACGTGGCGCTCGAAGAGCACTATGGCGAGAAAGTTTTCGTCACGCGCAAGGGCGCTATCAATGCTGAAGAAGGCGTCTACGGCATCATTCCAGGATCGATGGGCGCGAAGTCGTTCATCGTAAAAGGACGCGGTACAGCGGAGAGTTTCAATTCATGCTCTCACGGTGCTGGCCGCAAGATGTCTCGTGGCGCAGCGAAGCGACACTTCACCAAAGACGACCTCGCTCGTCAGACTTCTGGTGTTGAATGTCGCAAGGACGTAGGCGTACTGGATGAAATTCCCGGCGCTTACAAATCGATCGAAGCGGTGATGGAGAACCAAAAAGATCTGGTTGAAGTTGTCGCTGAAATCAAGCAAGTGGTTTGTGTCAAAGGATAAGGTCAGTACCGGGAGCGGTAGCGACCGGGTCGTTTCAAACGTCTTAAGTCTCAAATAATCAATAACAATCTGTGCCTTAACCCGGTCGCTAACGCTCCCGGTACTGATTGCCTTTCGGGGTGTGGTGTAGCGCAAGCATCCGAGTCCTGGGAACTCGTGGTGACAGTTCGATTCTGTCCTCCCCGACCAGATCAGTAGGCAGTAGGCAGTAGGCAGAAGGCAGTGAGCAGCTCTGTTTGCGTACTGCCAACTGCCATCTGCGTATTGCCTACTGTTTCTTCGCTCCTGTAGCTCAAATGGAAGAGCGCGACGCTTCGAACGTCGAGGTTGCGAGTTCAAGTCCCGCCAGGAGTCCCACTTTGGAGTGCGGCGGTCTCGACGACGCTTTGGATTAATTCTACACACTTCGAATTCTGATCCTCACCCTCCAAAATCCAAAGCGCCGTCAAGCCGGCGCACCCCAAATATGCGGAAGTGATGTAGCTGGAAACATGCGAGTCTTCCAAACTCGACTCGAGAGTTCGAATCTCTCCTTCCGTTCCAAAACCTGCAAAGAGCCGCTAAGCGCTGAGACTGCGTTGGAGACTCTTTGCACTTTGATCTTAGCGCTTTGCTCTTCAGCACGCGTCGCCAAGCGGCCAAGGCGCGGGACTGCAAATCCCGTATTCGTGAGTTCGAGTCTCACCGCGTGCTCCAATGTTCGTGAATCGTGAATCGTGAAGCTCGGATTAATGATTCAAGATTCAATCTGCAATCAAAAATCTTCAATCATCAATTCTTAAGAAAGGAGGTGATCCGATCGTTCTAAGGATGCAATTTCCTATCAGTGTGATCCGTTTTCATCTGAGGCGAATCATGCTCGGTCGGATAGCTGAGACGGATTAGCGCGGGTCTGAAAAACCCGAAAGGTTGGTTCGATTCCAACTCCGACCGCCGGAACAAGGATGAAGGATGAGGGATGAAGGATGAAGTGAATGGATCCCAATCCGGATTGCTTTCATCCTTCATCCTTCATCCCTCATCCTTGGATTTAGCCCGAGTAGCTCAACTGACGGAGCGCTGGTCCTACAAACCAGAGGTTGAAGGTTTAAATCCTTCCTTGGGCACCAGTACACGAGGCAGGAGCAGGTGGCAGGAGCAGACTCGGCTGCATACTCCCGCTGCCTCCTGCCTGCTGTTTCTCGGGGCGTGACTCATCCCGGCAGAACCGTGACTGTTCGGGACCGTGGAGTTCCAAGAGGCGCGTCGGCCTCACGCCCCGACCAATCCAGGCGCAGGAGCACAAGGCACGAGCAGGAAGTCCTGCCTCCTGCTATCTCTTGGCCCGCGTTCCCGGCATCGGTCTTCTAAACCGAACCTACGAAGAGCTGGGTGGAAAGGCACGAGGTTCAACTCCTCCGCGGGCTTCCAAACCTCAGTTTCAAGTTTCAGGTTTTGAGTTTCAAGTTAGTAGGCAGGAAACCTGAGACTTGGAACTTGAAACTTGAGCCTCAATTTTGGCTGTGTAGCTCAAGTGGAAAAGAGCAAGCGTCTCATAAGCGCGAGGTTGGCGGTTCGACTCCACCCACAGCCACCAACAATTAATTTTCGAGTTGCGAGTCTGGAGTTTCGAGTTCAAGAACAAGAGCGTCTCTAACTCGAAACTCGAAACCCGAGACTTCCTGGGGCTGGTGATGTAACCGAGAGCATAGAAGTCCTGCAAACTTCTTGTGAGGGTTTGAATCCCTCCCAGTCCACCATTGCGGCGTAGCTCAATCGGATAACAGAGCGCTCGTCTTGTAAACGAGATGATACGAGTTCGACTCTCGTCGCCGCAGCCAATCGTAAGTTTCAAGTTACGAGTTTTGTGTTTCGAGTTACGTCTCGGCCAAACGAACTCGAAACTCCAAACTCGAAACTTTTTTGTGGCGTAGCCAAGTTGGTAAGGCACCGCACTGTTAATGCGGCCATGCGAAGGTTCGAATCCTTCCGCCACAGCCAAATACATTTTTAATTTTAGATTTCAGATTGTTGATTGTCCTACGCTTTCTCACACGGATCGCGTTAGACAATCAATCGAAAATCAAAAATCTAAAATCAAAAATCACAAATGTCATTGACCCGGAGCTCGAGTGACAGAGCGGCGGCCTTTTAAGCCGTGAGGTGCGGGTTTGAGCCCCGTCGGGTCAACCATCGCGGTGTAGCTCAACGGCCAGAGCACTCGATTGATAATCGAGCGATGTTGGTTCAATTCCTTCCACCGCGACCAATACGCAGTTTCAAGTTTCAGGTTCAAGTTCTTCCTCACCAATAAAACTTGAAACTTGAGACTCGAAACTTGAAAGCCAGTTTGCGGGATGGTGTAACTGGCAACACGTCGGGCTTTGAACTCGAAATTGAAGGTTCGACTCCTTCTCCCGCAGCCAAAATCTCAATCGCATAGGTCCTTCGGTTGAAGCTGACGATAAAGAATCGTCAGAAGGGAGCTCTGTGTTCATTCGTTTCGTCACTGCTGCAATCGATGAGCGTTCGCATGTCGCGGAAGGCTTGTTTTGTGCTGCGTCCGATCTGCGATGGTCCGTTGGATTACCTGGCTACGAATTCGATGCGTTGACCGAATTGAAGCACTGGTTCAATGAGTATATGGATTCGCCATTTGATCATTTGCCGCGCGACGGTCGCTATCAACGAGCGGTGTGTTGGTTCAAGCCGACCGCACACGAACACATCGCGCGGGCTTGGGAGTTGGTAGCGATTCTTGAGCGCAACGATGTTTTGGTCTGGACGATCAAATCTCGGCGCGCCGGTTATGTGCACTACGAAGACGATGTACAGGTATTTGCGCGGCCTTACGATGATGTACGGCTGCTGATGTGAGGAGGTAAACGAACAATGGCAAACAAGACTCTATTTAAGTCGCTAATCGGCAAGCTCGTTCCGGCAACTGACGCCGTCAACGAAGAGCGCGCTCCGGCGTACGCTCTTTCGCCAAAGCATCAGCTGGCGCAGTACGCTGCGACGGGTTGTCTCAATACAACTTTTTACGCCACTGCGGATGAGCAACTCGCGAAGGTGCTTGAGCTCTGCGCCGATCTCGACGCTGAATTCATCGCCAAGACCGCAGTGTTCTGCCGCGAACGCGGTTTCATGAAGGACATGCCGGCGCTGCTTTGTGCCGTCCTCTCGATCAAGGACCGCCAAGTGCTGGCGCGCGTGTTTCCGCGCGTGATTGACAACCCAAAGATGCTCCGCAACTTTGTGCAGATCATGCGTTCGGGAGCAGTCGGTCGCAAGTCGCTTGGTTCGGCGCCAAAGCGTCTAGTGCGTGAGTGGCTCGATGCTCGCGATCCAGCAACGCTCTTCAAGGCCAATGTTGGTCAGGATCCTTCACTGGCTGACATCGTGAAGATGGTCCACCCGAAGCCAAAGGACGCTACGCGTGAAGCGCTGTTCGGATACTTCATCGGACGTGATTACGCGTTCGATGCGCTGCCGGACGTGGCTCGCAACTTCGAAGTCTTTAAGAAGGGCGAATCCCGTGAAGTTCCGGACGTACCATTTCAGATGCTGACTGCACTGGAGCTCGGCACAGCAGAATGGACTGCGATTGCGCGTCGTGCACCATGGCAGATGACGCGTATGAACCTGAACACGTTTGCGCGTCATGGTGTATTCGGTCAGCCGGGTCTAACTGAGCTGATCGCGGATCGTCTGCGCGACTCGAATGCAATCGCCAAGGCCCGCGTATTCCCGTACCAGCTAATGGTGGCTTACACGATGGCCAAGGCTAACGCCGACATCCCGAACGAAGTTTGCGAAGCGCTCCAGGATGCAATGGAGATCGCGATCGCGAATGTTCCGACAATCGAAGGCCGTGTGTTTGTTTGCCCGGATGTTTCGGGTTCGATGTCATCGCCAGCAACCGGCTACCGCAGGGGTGCGACTACAACGGTGCGTTGTATCGATGTGGCGGCACTGATTGCAGCGGCCGTGCTGCGCAAGAATTCGCGCACTGAGGTGCTGCCGTTCGAGTGTGACGTGGTTAAGGTCAACCTGAACTCGCGCGACAGCGTGATGACTAACGCCGCAAAGCTGGCTTCGGTCGGCGGTGGTGGAACCAACTGCAGTGCGCCGCTGGCGTTGCTTAATCGCCGTCAGGCGAAGGGCGATCTCGTAATCTTTATTTCGGACTACGAGTCGTGGGTTGACGCCGGCGGAGGCCGCGGCACCGCAACGATGAAAGAGTGGAACGCGTTCAAGCAGCGCAATCCAAATGCTCGTCTAGCTTGTATCGACGTGCAGCCTTACCGCACGGTGCAGGCAGTTGAGCGAGCGGACATTCTCAACGTCGGCGGATTCTCCGATCAGGTCTTTGAGGTGATCTCGGAGTTCGCAAGCGGTCAACTAAACGCTGACCACTGGATCGGAGTGATCGAGTCGGTGGCGCTGTGACGGCAAAGAGCAAAGAGGCAAGCGCTAAGAGTTGCCGACCGAACTGCGGTCACGACTTAGCACTTTGCCCTTCGCTCTTAGCCAATTGTTTGGGGCCGAATGCTGTCGTGACTACATTCACTTGAACTGAACAATGTCTCGATGATTTCTTGTCGGCCTTTAGAATTGATGGCGAATGCTGGTGTGGAGTACATGGCACGGCGAAAGCCAAAGGGTTCGAATCCCGTCCCGCGCGATAATCTCTCGTGGGTCACTCTCACCGATCTTTGTCGCCATTTGAAAATTGGGGTGAATGCCGAAAGGACTACATCCGCCAAACAGAGCTCGTGGAGCCGGAAACTCCAGCGGTGGTAACACCGCGCTCGAGTTGTCTTTTCAATTCTTGTCACCCCTCATTTTTATTGAAGTGAATGCTTGAAGAACTACATGGCTCAGTCAATAGAGCGTTCGGCGATCAATCGAAAGTGCGTTCGGTGTGACTCCGAACATGAAGTTTTCCGAATCCTGGTCACTCCGTTGATAACAGTGCGACGAATGCCGATGGAACTACATGCCTTGAAGCACGAGGTTCCGGGTTCGAATCCCGGTGGCTCCAAATGCGGCCATAGCTCAATGGTAGAGCACGAAGTTTCATCAAGACCTTGTCGTCGCCGTTTACATCGTCCTCGTCACTGCACGGGCGCGTTGTATTCCTCGTCGGTGACCGGTTTTAGCCAAACGACATTGCCAGCGCCTTTATCATTCGTGATCGCGATGTGATTCATCTGGCTATCGGGAGATGCGCCGTGCCAATGCTCAATGTTGGGAGCGCAAATGATCGTCTCGCCTTTGCTCATCGTTTTGATTGGCTTTCCCTTTTCCTGATAAAGGCCTCTGCCGCTGATGACGATGAGAGTCTGTCCCGCCGGGTGGGTGTGCCAGTTGCTCCTCGCACCCGGCTCGAACGTCACGCTGCCGACCGAGTAGTCATTGCTCTCTGTTTTCTGAGCGAGCATCTGTAGATACACCTTGCCCGAAAATAACCGGCCGGGGCGTTTCCCCCTTTCGGAAAAATACCTTCGCTTTTGTTTTCTGCCGTCTCCATTTTTGTTTTCTCCTCAGTACTGCACCAGAGGGTAATAAGTAGTGTGATCGCCAAAATGATTTGATCGTTGACCTCTCCGCATATCGCTGTTCGCCTTCTATTGATCTCACGCGTCAACGGCCCGTCATGCGCTTACGAAACGAAACACCCGTAATCTCTTTGCACACGCTTAGAAGTTTGTCCTGCATCTGCACGTCATCGGCTTCGCGGTTGTGGCTCGTTTCTGCTTTGTGATGGAAATAACGCCCGCTCACCCTTGCCTTTTCATCGTCACTGACCGCGAGCCATACCTGCGTCTCGTACCCCTTCCGCAGATCATCGGGCGCACCAGGTCCACCCATCTTTGTAGGAACCCAACCGGGATCGACTGCATTCGCGTAAACCCTTGGCCACTCGCGTGCGACGGAGAGGCATAGCATCACCACGTGCAACTTCGAGTCGGAGTAAGTGATGCGACCGACGTTGGTTTCCAAATCCTCTAGCTTTGCGCGTCCGCTCAGATGCATGCCGGAGCTCAAGTAAACCAATCGCTGCGGTCTTTTTATGAGACACGTCAGAACGTATGGCGCTAGCGTGTTGACCGTAAAAATTTCGTCCGGGGATGTCTGGTAGACGCCGGCGTTATGAATCACTGCGTCGAACTTTCCCAAAGCATTCACTTTTGCAGCCAGCTGTTTTGTCTCGTCTATATCGCCAAGGTCGGCTGTCAGCACAGTTTCTGCACCCGCAACTTTGTTCAAAGCCTCTTGCCCACGCTTTTCATTGCGCGCATGAAGTACAACCTGATGCCCCTCTGCGAGTAGTGCACTTGCCGCCAACTGCCCCAGCCCATCTGCCGAACCGGTGATGAAGATTTTCGCCATAACGTTACTAGTATGATCCTCCAAGGTAACTGCGATTCTAGTCGGGGCTAACCGTCGCGTCGCAGGGGTCTTGCTCCACCTGTAGGGATCTTGCTCAAAACGCACCGGGCTATCAGCGCATCTCTACGTTGGAGTTTGTCGGTTACGGAAAAGTGTGTGATTCCTGCCAATTGTGAGGCTTTACTTCGCAAGACCACCTCTCCGCTGCAAAATCTCAAATCCAACCTGTTTTGTAAGCGGTTTTCGACGGGTCAACTCTTTATGCGGCACACAGCGCTCAATTAAGGACGCCGCTACACTCTTGAGACAGATAAGTAGCACAGTATTTTTGTGGGTGAATCAAAAACGATTCGCCGATTGGAGCCTGGATGATTCAACAGTCTAAGCTTGGTGGCAGCTTCAGCTTTCCTGGCACCTCAATCAGCGTTCGCCGGATCGGATACGGCGCGATGCAACTCGCGGGGCCTCATGTCTTTGGACCCCCGCGCGATGTCGACGCCGCAATCGCTGTGTTGCGCGAGGCAGTAAATTCTGGAGTCAACCATATCGACACCAGCGATTACTACGGTCCGCATATAACGAACCAAATCATCAAACGTGCCTTACATCCGTATCCCAGCGACTTAGTAATTGTGACCAAGCTTGGTGCGCGACGTGGTCAGGACGCATCATGGATTCCTGCTCTTTCGCGTCAGGAGCTTATTGATGGAGTACATGACAATCTGCGAAATCTCGGGCTCGACTGTCTCAATGTCGTCAATCTTCGCGTCGGCGGCATGAGTGAGCCGACCGAAGGATCGATTGAGGAACCGCTGACGGTTCTGGCCGAGCTTCAGCAGCAAGGACTGATTCGCCACCTCGGTCTCAGCACCGTTAGTCCTGAACAACTCGCAGAAGGGAAGAGAATTACTGAAATAGTCTGCGTCCAGAATTTTTACAATGTGGCGCACCGGAATGACGACGCTTTCATCGATGCTCTCGCCATGGAAGGCATCGCTTATGTTCCTTACTTCCCGCTCGGAGGCTTTACGCCATTACAATCGTCGGTGGTTGATGAGGTAGCAGCATCATTAAAAGTCACGCCGATGCAGGTCGCCCTTGCGTGGCTCCTACAACGTTCGCCGAATATTCTTTTGATCCCCGGAACCTCATCAGTTGACCATCTGCTGGAGAATCTGGCCGCGGCGGAATTAGAACTACCGCCGAGCGCAATTACAAAGCTTCAAACCATTGATGAAAAAGGCGCGGCAGGTTGACCAGGTGTCGAAGTGGCTATTCAGTACCATCCGCGGTAGCGGGTGGGCATAACTCAACGCCCGCCGATATCACCGATTGATTAATGGCCAACTGAATAGCCATCGTCACTAGTCGCGAGATGCTGAGGCGTCGAGTTCCGGCGTAAATTGAGTCCCGAAAGTCACGACAACTGAAGTGTGTCGGACACCCGCTACCGCGAGGTGGTACCCGCCGCTTTCCGCCTAGTGGTCCAAGCTCGCGTTGACATGATACGTAGCGCCAAATACACTGGGCGAGTCTCGCATCAGGTTCGCAGTGATCGTCAACCCCAGCCGATTAGCAAAACTAAGTCACCGCAAGATGACGCGCTCTCTCGCGGCGCTCTTGCTGTTAACGCTGTGGTGTGGAACGGTTGCGGAGTTCGCGCACAGCCATCGCGATTTAGCCTCTCGGGCGCCTTCCGCAATTGCCACGACAACCGATAGCGCACCTACAAATAGTGTTCAAGCGAACAGTAGGAGTGGTGCAACATCTCGACTAAGAACCTCAGCCGAGTGCCTGATCTGCCAGCTTCATCAGAATCTTTCGAACACTTATTTCACTCACGAGCCAGCTGTTGCTCAAACTGAATCGAACTCAGTTGCCTCTAGCACTACAGTTAACTTTCAACGCGACGACTTCTCATCAGGTCTTCGCGGCCGCGCACCTCCAGTAATTCTCTAAGCCTAAATCGCCGTTTCGACGCGTGTCGTTTGCACGCGCGTACTCCGCACCTGAGCGATGACTGCACTTCCCGCGTGTTGCACGCGTATGCGGCATTGCCAAGGTCACCACCAAAGGAGGCACGAATGCCAGAGGCTCGGAGAAACACGCTTCTAGTGATCATGGGTTGGTCGCTGATTTTCGCGACGGTTCCGACCCAAGCACAGCTGATCAAGCAATCCAGCAGCTCGATTGACGACACCAAGATCGCGATCGGTTCCGTTTCAGCTAGATTGCCGCAGACCAGTACGACTAGAAGACAAATTACCCTATCAGACGCCGTCTCGATCTTCCTGAGGCAGAATTACCAGTTGATCGCCGCGCAGTATGACATCGACACGGCTGAAGCCGAGAAGCTCACGGCGCGACTGCGACCTAATCCGGATGTCAGCGTTGGCTTTTCGGGCCTTCCTCTGAATCTCAGCGGGAACCTGCTGACGGAGCAGCAATACTCGTACACGGTCGCCCAGACATTTGAACTCGGCGGCAAGCGCGGGAAGCGAATCGACGTCGCTGATACGAATTCCGATGTTGTGCATGCACAGTTTGAAATGGCTGTCTGGCTCCTAACCAACGATCTAAAGAAGAAATTCTTCACCGTGCTCCTCAACCAGTCGCTCCTGAGCCTTGCTGAAGAAAATGAGAAGACCTTCGCGGAAACGGTCAAGCACACTGAGGAGTTGGTTCAGGCCGGAGAGCTCGCCGGCCTCGATCTGACACGTCTCGAAGTCGAGAAGCTAAAGTTCGACACCGATCTCGCTAATGCAGAACGGGATTATGAAGTCGCCCTGCGCGATCTGCGCGTGACCTTGGGTGGAGATTATCGCGCGATGGAGATCGCACCCACCGGCACACTCGATCCTCAAACTTATGACTTCTCCTTTGTTGACCTTCGCGACAAAGCTCTGGCGGCGCGGCCTGACTTGAAGGCCGTGAAGCTTGCCGGCCGCGCGGCGGACGCTTCGATCAAACTACAGGACGCACAACGAATTCCTGATCTGAGTTTGGGCGCTGGTGTTACGCAAATCCCGGAAGGCGGTAGCAATTACACCTTCGGCGTCGGGATCGTCTTGCCGGTGTTCGATCGAAACCAGGGCGAACGAGCGAAAGCGCGCATCGAGAAAGAGAAGGCACTTAATCAGGAAGCGCTGATTACCAACCAGATTGTCGGCGATGTCGACAAGGCATTCGTCGCGTTTCAACTCCAGAAACGACGGCTGGATCTCTATCGCACTGGTGTCCTGACCAAGGTCAACACCATTCAAAACCTCACCGAGTATTCACTCAAGGCGGGCGAGAGTTCGATTCTTGATCTGCTCGACGTCATTCGCACCCGGCGCGACACGCTAGCCGGCTTTTACCAGGCGCTGTTCGATTACCAATCTGCACTGCTGGATCTGGAACTTGCGACAGCCACGCCGCTCCTCAAGTGAGAAAGGGATCTGTTCATATGTCTCAACGCCGCTTACTACTCTTGATGATTTCCGTAACGGTCCTTTGCGGAGCATGCAAACGATCGACACCGGCCACGAACATTGCGAGCACGCAAGTTTCTCCGGGGTCACAAACTGCGGCAGATAAAGCGATCGAAACTGAGATTGTCACCGCCGCTCCGATCTCAGGCGAAGTCACGGCCACCGGAAAAGTACAAGCACCGGAGGATCGCACCGCAGTAATTGGCCCGGTCAACGAAGGACGCATCGTGAAGCTCTACGCTGGCCAAGGCAGCCGAGTACGCAAAGGACAGAGGCTGGCGGAACTCGAATCCGCCGACATTGATCAGGCTGAGGCCGATTATCTGAAAGCGCTTGCGGATGTGGAAAACGCAAGGCGCTCCGCCGCCGCCGAAATAAAGTTGGCGCAACAGACATACGACCGGACGAAAGCGCTTTATGAAAAGACGGTCGTACCGGGAAAGAACCTGCAATCGGCTGAGCGCGATCTCGAAGTTGCGAAAGCGACTGCCGAAAGCAACATTGCTTCGACCAAAGCCGCGCTCGTTGCAGCGCGTCGGCATCTCTTGATTCTGGGTTTGAGCGACGCAGCGATCGATGCGCTCGGCACGAAAGCCGGTCTCGCAGCGACGTTTGCGCTTAACTCCCCGATCGATGGAACTGTCGTTGAGCGTAACGCCACCATTGGAGCGACAGTCGGTCCTGACGCCAATGTTTTCAAGATCATTGATACATCGCGTGTCTGGGTTGACGCCAATGTTTTCGAAAAGGACTTGTCGCGCGTGCGTGTGGGTCAGGGTGTGAGGCTCTCGGTTACAGCTTTTCCAGGAACGATGTTTTCAGGAAGAGTCATCTTCATCAACACGGTCGTCGATCCAGATTCACGCACGGTGAAAGTGCGAACTGAAGTACCGAATCCCGACGGCAGATTGAAGCCGGAGATGTTTGCCAACATCCAGATCGTAACCGACGTGAAGGGCGCGGCCATTTCAATTCCGCAATCGGCGGTGCTGGACGATAACGGCAAGAACATCGTGTTTGTCGCGGACGGCAATACCTACACGCAACGACAAGTTCAACTGGGAATCAAGAATGGCGATCGGGTTGAAATCATTGATGGACTGAATTCGGGGGACAAGGTCGTCACTAAAGGAAACTATTTGCTGCTGCAACAGAGCAGGTCCCAACAATGAACACTAACCTGCGCAGCACGTCCCGCGCTGTCGAGTTGATCAATCATGACCGATAACTTCATCGCGTTCTTCTATCGCGAGCGTTTGCTGGTGGCCGTCGTCTCAATGTTGATTGTGGCCGGGGGGATCCTCGCGCTCCGCCGTTTGAATGTTGATGCCTTTCCCGATGTCACACCGGTGCAAGTCGAGATCGACACAGAAGCAGAGGGTCTCGCGCCGGAAGAAGTTGAACGACAAATCACATTCCCGATCGAAAACGAGATGAACGGCATCTCGGGTGTGACGCGCGTTGAGTCAGAATCGAAATTCGGACTCTCAGTCGTGACGGTCTATTTCAGCGACGATACTGATATTTACTTCGCGCGCGAGCAGGTTTTTCAACGTCTCGCCGACGCGAAAGAAAATATTCCTTCCGGCTTCGAACCGACGATGGGGCCCATCACCACGGGCACGGGTCAGATCTATCTCTATCAAATCGTCGGTAACGGTCAGAGCAACCAGGAACTGCGCACGATCCAGGACTGGATCGTGAAGCTACAGCTTCGCACGGTTCCCGGTGTTGCCGATGTGCTCAGTTTTGGCGGCGACGTGAAGCAGTACCAGGTGATTGTCGATCAGCAGGCGCTGGTCAACTACAACATCACTCTGAAAGCGCTCTTTGAGGCCGTTCAAGCGAACAATCAAAACACGGGCGCCAATTTTATCGAGCACGGGGATGAACAATACGTAGTGCGCGGGCTCGGTCTCGTGAAGGACATCGGAGACATCGGTAACATCGTGCTCGATTCGCGCAACGGGACGCCTGTTCGCGTTAGCGATGTTGCGCGGGTCGAAATCGGCAACGAGCTTCGTCAGGGCGCGGTGACCAAAGACGGCCGGGGCGAAGTTGTTACCGGCATAGTCCTCAAACGCATTAATGAAAACACCAAGGAAGTTATCGAACGAATCAAGCAGAAGGTCACTGAGATTAACAAAGCGCTCCCGCCGGGTGTCCAGATAGTTGATTTCTATGATCAGGCAGAGTTGGTGGACAACAGCGTGCATACGGTTGTCGAGTCGCTCATTGAAGGCGAAGCGCTAGTTCTGATCATCCTGGTCCTTCTCCTCGGTAACTTCCGCAGCTCCTTCATTACAGCAGCAGCAATTCCATTCTGCATGCTCATCGCGTTCATACTGATGTGGTATTGGGGCCAGTCGGCGAACCTAATGTCGCTCGGAGGGCTGGCAATCAGTATCGGCATGATGGTCGATGCCACCGTGGTAATGGTCGAGAACATTTATCGCCATCTCGAGGAACATCGGGAGCATTCGACACGTGAAGCGATCCTGGTGGCCGCGCAGGAAATCGGGCGGCCATTATTTTTCGCCATCCTAATCATCATCGCCGTTTTCCTTCCGGTGTTCACACTTCAAGGCATCGAAGGAAAATTATTCAAGCCGCTGGCATATGCCGTTACGTTTTCAATGATTGGTTCGATGCTCATGGCGTTGTGCATCGCACCGATGCTCTGCGCATTATGGCTGCGCTTAAAAGATGGGCCGGTTAAACCCAATGCAATCATCAACTTTTTCAAACGCATCTACGTGCCCGTTCTGAAGTGGGCCATTCTGCATAAGGTGCTCACGCTTGCAGTTGCCGGAGCATTGCTCGCCTGGAGTGTCGCCGCGGTTTTCATTCTCGGCACTGAATTCCTGCCGACCGTTGATGAGGGCAACGTGTTGGTGCGTGCGACGATGCCGGCAAGTATTTCACTATCGCGGGCCGTCGAAGTCTCTTCTCAAATTGAAAAAACTCTGCGCACATTTCCCGAAGTCGAAACTGTTGTGGCCAAAATAGGTCGTGCCGAACTAGGAGGCGACCCCGAAAGCGTGAGCAACGACGAGCTTTATGTGCGTCTTAAGCCCAAGTCGCAATGGACCAGCGCGAGAACAAAGGACGCACTCGTTGATCTGATGCGTCATAGTGTTGAGGGCATTCCAGGAGTGGAGTTCAACTTCTCGCAAGTCATCGAGACGCGCAATGATGAACTGATCTCGGGCATCAACGCGCAGATTGCGGTAAAAATCTTCGGCGAAGATCAAGACACTTTGCGAAATACCGCTGAGCAAATACGTCAGGCGATTTCGCACGTTCGCGGCGTTGCGGATCTCGCGGTCGAACAGTCAGCCGGAGAACAGCATCTTGAGATCGACATTGACCGCGATCGTATCGCGCGTTACGGGTTAAATGTTGCGGACGTGCTCGAAGTAGCCAAGATCGCGATCGGTGGCGACGCAGCTACTGACGTGCTCGAAGGTCAACGCCGCTTCGCTATCTTCGTGCGCTTGCAACAGGATTATCGGAGCCAGGTCGACAAGCTGGGCGATATCCTGGTAGCGGCTCCCATCGGCGGAAAGATTCCGTTGGGTCAGCTGGCGGCATTCAAATTGTCCACTGGCGAATCGCTTGTCACACGCGAAAATTCTCTGCGGCGCGAAGTTGTGATGTGCAACGTGAAAGGCCGTGACATTGGCAGTTTTGTGCATGACGCGCAAGAAGCTGTCGCGCTGCAAGTCAAAATGCCGCCAGGATACTTCGTTACCTGGGGCGGCCAATTTGAGAATGCGCAACAGGCAACACGCAGACTCTTGATTGCGATTCCGATTGCGCTGCTGCTGGTCTTCGTTTTGATCTATTCGTGCTTTAACTCTGTTCGCAACACGCTCACCATCATCTTCAACATTCCAATTGCGTTAGTCGGCAGCACGACCGCGCTATTGATATCTGGATTTCCGCTGAGCGTGCCCGCGATCGTAGGTTTCATCGCCGTCTTTGGCGTCGCGGTCCAAAACGGAATGGTGATGGTGTCGTTCATCAACAAACTGCGCGACCGCGGCTACGAATTGCACGACGCGGTAATCACAGGCGCCACGGTGCGCTTGCGGCCCGAACTCTTGAGCGCCTTGATCGGTAGCATTAGCCTGATTCCGTTTATCATTTCGTCTGGAACCGGCGCAGAAATTGAAAAGCCGCTGGCGATTGTGGTGGTGGGTGGATTAGTAACCAATCCAATTAAGATTGTAATTCTTCCAATGATCTACGAATGGGTCGAACGCGGCTCGGCACGTCGGGAGGAAGAAACGATGGAGGCCTGACGGTGAGGTACCAGTTCGCAGGTTTTTGAAAACACAACCGGCTGGCAAAACCAAATGTCGCCATGTGACCGCGCGCGAATACGAGCGCGCCGTCAGTCAGGGTCGGAAGTCAGTTGCGCGAGCCTTCCGAATTCTTGAACGAGTCAGCAAGAGCAGCTGACAAACTCTGATCAAGGTCGTCGTAGAATTCCTTCTCACCGCCTTCAAAGTGATGCCCTTTAGCTCGTACGGTAAAAAATCGTCGTGGACCAACTGCCTGGTGAAATAGTGTCTGAGCATCTGGGAGCGGCGACGTGTCGTCATCTGTGGCGTTCAGCATAACTAAAGGTACGGGACCAAGCTGCTTGAGATAATCCTGCGCTTGGAACAGCTTTTCGTGTGGCGTTCCATGCGTTATGTAAATGAGCGCATCGGTCGGCTTCCACGCAAGTTCGTTGTATCTGGGAAGACTAATCGCTACCACCCGCTCAACGCGATTCTTCAGGCCATCGTCGGATCCAATTAACACACTGTAACCCGCGCCTAGCGACCAACCCGCCAGAGTAATCGATGCGTTCGTATCAACCCCGGGTTCAGACAGCGCCGCACGGATAAGATCAGCATAATCACGTCTGAGCTCTTCAGGTGTGACCGGCCTTTGCGAAGGTGCAAACGTGGTGAGATAACCTTTCACATCAAACCCGACCACCGTCTTTCCGGTCGCAGCAATGTGAGCAGCCATATCGGCACAGAACGGACTCCAACCACCATCTCCACTCGTGAACATCACCAACGGTTGCGCACGCGCATTCATTTGTTGATAAAGATGAAGCTTGATCGAGGAGTGACCTCGGATCGAGGCGTCGAACGTCGAATGACTAACTTGATGCGATACTTCCTGCACGGTCACATGATGATTGAACCGATGGTACCAAACCGCTCCGCTGACAACGGCAGCACCAATCAATACCAACAAGACGCCGAGCACCAGTCGAAACTTACCCCGCCACGTCATCAGTGGTTTCCCTCCGTTGCCTTAACCGGATTTGCATTACCACGCGCTTGCTCAATCCACGTCATTGCGTTCGCCAGCGCGGCGTAAAACTCATTGCGAGCACCACTGAAACGATGATTCTCGGCTTTAATCAGGACGTACTGCTTTGGATCGCGAGCGGCGGCGAACAATGCTTTGCCGACTTTTGGCGGACTTGCCGTATCCGAAGTACTTTGGATCATCACAAGCGGAACCGGAGACAGACCAGGCATGACTGCTTCGGTCCTGAAGCCGTACCGTGAGTTCACCGAATTCATAAGATTGACGTGGTTGGCGCCGAGTCCACTCACAAGTTGATTCTGTGCTGGCAACCCGATTGATATTATGCCGGCCCAGTTGGCGCGCGTCGGCAGATCTGAACCAACTGCGACAGCGAAGCCGGCTCCGAGGGACCAACCATAAACAAACACGGGTGTCGTAGCGTTGACATTTGCATAAGGCCGCAGCGCGCGCGCGATTTCAACATAGTCACTTGCCAGCTTCGAAATAGTGAGTGGCTGTTCAGGAGACGATAGCTCGCGAAGATACACCTTTGAGTCGAGGCCCGCGACTGCGAAGCCAAGGTGGGCAAGCTGTTGCGCAGTGCGCGGCGCCAAGCCCCGCCAACCGCCATCGCCGCACGCATAGATCGCAGGAACTGCCGCACTTCGAGTTCGTGGACGGTACAGATGAATAAAAAATTCATGTCCGCGAATTGAAACACTCCGATCCTCATTGACGACATCTTCATAAGTCTTCAAGTCGTCGGGATCGTAATGATCGGCGGGTATACGCTCCTGGTCCGGAGTGGTCGTTTGCTGGGCTCCCGCTCGCGCCGGCGCATTAGGAGTTTGCGCCGGCGCGACATCGCCAAGAACCATCACGACAACAAGAGCACTGAGCAAAGACCAATAAGGAAAGACGCAGCGTGTTTCCATGATTCCACTCTCTTGACTAACTTCAAATGTGATTTGCCGTTACCATCATTTTGCGTTGCGCCGTTAACAACATCGCGCAACGAGATTGGATTTCGTACCTGAATAGTGGCGTACAGCGTTCGCGCTGACAGCCTGCTTTGATTGAAACAAAGGTACCGACGCTCCCAGGCGTGCGGGTGATATTTGGCTTTGTAGCGGTAGAGGTGTTTGAAATCGTAGGCGCCGTCCGCACGGTCGTAGATGAATTGCATCAGTTTTGTGAGTCGCGGATGGCCCATTAGATCCGGATCGTCGAGCTTCGCAAGCGGCGCCAGTCCCATCGAACACATTTCAAAGCCTTCGTCGCGAAGACGGCGAAAGATCTCAGTCGTTAACAACTCCATGGTTCCGCGGATCGCATCGCGACGGCGGCGCGTGCAATCTAGGTAGTAACCTTTGCGTCCGTAGATAGGTTCGCAAACGATAAAGCCCTCGATCCTTCGGGGCCCTCTACCCGAGCGCGCAACGAAAAAGCGTTTGGTCGAACGCTGGTCAAGCACGAGTGAACCGAGCAGGAAACCCATTTCCTGATTGCCTTTCCCAGCCAACCACTCAGCAGACACATCACTTAATTCTTGATTAGTCCGCTCAGCACCCGACGCGAACGGGTCATGTTCATAAACCACCACCCCTTCACGGCGCGCTTTGTTTGTGGCTGCGCGGACCAATTCCATCGCGCCCCCCGCGAGGTTGAATTGAGCCAGGTCGAAGACCGCTTCATTACCAATCTGCACATCGCGAAATCCCGTGCGACGAAAAGCGTGGAGTGTTTCCGGAGTCACCTGGTAAGCGCAGATCGGGCGACCTTGCATCGAGGTCGCGAAGTCACTAATCAGAACTTCTGCATCTTGAGGTGCGCATACCGGATCGCCGCCGATTACGGCCACTCCTAAACTGGTCTGATAAGCTAAAAACCCATCGACACGCGGCGAGGTGAAATACCGTTTGGGACCTTCGAGCAGCACGTAAGAACTGGAGTTTGTGCCGTAACGTCCGACCCATGCCTCCAGCTGCTCACGTGCTGGGAGAACTTCGAACGTGCCGTTACCAGCTCTCTTTTCGAAGCGATGCAGCATGGGGAACCTGTTTCCTCCGTTTGGAACTCCTGTGGTGATGTCGATGACGCACGTGTTGCTGCTTAGACGAGTGGTCCAACCTGGTTTGTTTTGCATTTCCGGTAACCGCGAAAGCAATGGCAACGAGGCCGACACAAGCAGCCAGTATTGTTTGTTTGACGATATGCATCTCCCCTCTCAGAAGGTGAATCTTCTGCGAGACGGCTTTCGCAACAGGCATGCCAGCATTCAGAGGCGAGAAGGCGCGAGAAAACTTATAAATCAGAGGTGAGGAGTGTGACGCGTTTGCTTGAAACTGCAGAACCGCCACAGTGATTGCACGACTTCACGTAAATCTGTGCGCTGCGTGCCGCGACCCAAAGCGGCGTCAAGCCGCCGCACCCCACATGTTCGTGTGTGGTTAATCCCAAATTCCAGGGTGGTACGTCTATTGCCGGGTCACAATGCAGGATGGAAGCGTTTTTGATGAACTATGGCTTGCTGGCGGTTTTTGTATGCGCGATGGTTGAAGCCGACGTGGTCCCGGTGCTTGCGGGAGTAGTGGCCCACCTTGGCTATTTCGACTTCATCGAAGCGGTCGCTGTCGCAGCCGCAGGCGCATTCATTGGTGACTGTGTTTGGTTCTATCTTGGTCATGCACGTTCCGAGCGGATTCGTAGAAGCTGGTTATATGCACGTGCCGGAAAATTAACTGAGAGTCTTGACCGGCGCTTCGGGAAATGGCTCATACCAGCTTCACATGTCATCTATGGCACTCGCGTCGCGACAATGACGCTGTCGGGCATCAGGCGAATGCCATTCGCTCAATTCGCCGCGATCGACATCCTCGGCTGCCTGACATTCACAACGCTCTTCGCGTCAATGGGTTTTCTGTTCAGTAGTAGTGCTGCGCTGATTATCGGGCACGTCAAAAGAGTCGAGGTGCTGCTTCTGGTCTTCGCAGTTCTGACCGCGCTTGGATTCCACCTCTTAAAAGTGATTGCGGAGCGGCAGGCGGGAAGTGGCGAGAAAAATGTCGAACGCGCATAATTCTCCTGATCTATGCGACCGCTGAAGCTCCACACTAAGACGACCCTCGTCGCTTCCGCCGTCACGATTGGCATGTTGACGGCCGCACTGCTTATAACCAGCACAGCCATTGCAAATCTCGAGCGCGAAGACGACAAGGCACTGGCCCAACTCCAGGCCGTCAATTTAGCTACGCAGATCAGCAGCATGCCGATTCCTCGTGATCAGCAGGCGGTCGCACGTGCAGCAGACCTTGTGATCGGCGCTCGCCCCAATCTGGTCAGCGTGCGTGTTTGGGATCGATCCGGCGGCGAGTTTGTGGAAAGAGTAGCGGCGTCAGGAAGCGCTCCGGCAGAGGCAATGCCGGACGAGACAAAAGAAGCACTGCGAAGCGGCCTCGCGTCGAAGGTCGTCGCGACTCGGCCGTACGGTACTGATAAGTCTTTATACCGCGTGTTCGCACCGGTTACCTCAGAGGGGCGGCTCAGCGGCGCGGTTGAAGTCGCCGAACGCTTCGACAGTATTTGGTCCGTAGCGCTTCGTTATGCGCGCAAGACGCTCTGGATGTCGCTCCTCGCTGTCTTTCTGATCACGCTCGGAAACTATCTTCTACTTCGACAGCTCGTTTACAAACCGATCAATCATCTGTTCGAAGCGATGTCGCGGGCCAAGGCGGGCGATCTGCAAGCACACGTGCCTGCACGTGCTGCCGATGAGCTTGGTCTGCTTTCAAATGAGTTCAACAGCATGATCGGACAGGTGCGTGATATGACGGCGGAACGTGAAGCCCAGCAAGCCATTCTCGAACAGCGAGTACACGAAGCAACCGCCGAACTCGAGAAACGCAACACCCAACTCAACGAAACGAACCTGGAGCTTTGGCACACGACACGACGCATAAATGAGCTGGGTAGATTAGCGGCTGCCGGTCAGATGGCAGCGCAGTTTGCGCATGAAGTCGGCACGCCGCTCAATTTAATCAGCGGGCACGTGCAGTTGCTCCGTGGTGATTTGGACCGGAACCCACACGATGGCGAAGCCCGTCTCAAGATCATCGGTGAACAGATTGAACGCATTGAACGGATTGTTCGCGGGATGTTGGATCGAACGAGGTTCGAGACGAAGTTGACTCCAGTCGATCTCAATGAAGTCTTGAGACAGCTGTTTGTTGCGACGGCTGCGACTTTTGATAAGCGCGAGGTAAAGCTCATCGAAGCACTCGAGCCCAGCCTGCCCCAGATTGGTGGATCTTCAGATCGCTTGCAGCAGTTGTTTCTAAACCTCATCAACAATGCACTCGACGCGATGCCAGACGGTGGCACGTTGAGAGTGTCGACATATTTGCAGTCAGGCAACAATGGTGAAGCGCCGGCTGTAGTAGTTGACTTCGCAGATGACGGCTCGGGAATGGAACCCGAAATCCTCGCCCACATCTTCGATCCGCTCTACACGACCAAGGCGCCAGGCCAGGGAACGGGGTTAGGATTGGTAGTCGTCAGCCAGGTCGTACGCGAACACCGCGGCGAGATGAAAGTCGAAAGTAAGCCCGGAAGAGGCACGCGCTTTTGCCTAACGTTTCCGACCTGGAGCGCTGCCACTGAAGTCAAAAGAACCACTCAGGAAGAGGAACTTGCGCCTGCCGTTGAGGGAGCGGCCGCAAGCCGGATGGAGTAACCAGGCCGTGAAGCGAGTGATGGTAATCGATGATGATCGCGCGTCATGCGAGTTGTTGCGCGAGATATTTGCAGGGCAGGGTTGGAGCGTAGATACAGCACTCACGCCGAACGAAGCTCTCGAAAAAGCCGGGCAGACAAAGTTCGATCTTGTTGTCAGCGATCTGAACCTCGAAGCGGAAAAATCCGGGCTTGATCTGCTGAAGGACCTGCGCGATCAGTGCCCAGTCATTCTCGTGACCGCTTTTGGAAGTCTCGAGGCGGCTGTTAACGCCGCTCGTGAGGGCGCATGGGACTTCATCTCGAAACCTTTCAAAGTCGATGAAGTCATCGCTATTGCCGAACAGGCACTAAATCGAACGAGGCAGGCGTCCGGCGAAACTGAACCCGCAAGTACACGCGCCATGTACGAAGAAATGGGTTTGGTTGGGCGATCGGCGGCGATGATCGAACTCTACAAACAGATCGCCCGAGTCGCGCCGACAAAAGCGACCGTTTTGATTTTGGGCGAATCCGGAACCGGCAAAGAATTAGTTGCGCGCGCAATTCACAAACACAGCTCTCGTTCCGCAGGCCCTTTCGTGCCCGTCAACTGCGGCGCACTGACCGAAACTCTTCTCGAGGCCGAACTGTTTGGTCACGTGCGCGGCGCATTCACCGGGGCGGCAAGCGATAGAAGAGGACTATGGGAGGAAGCAGAAGGCGGAACACTCTTCCTTGACGAAATTGGTGAAACCAGTCCCGCTATGCAGGTGAAACTCTTGCGCGCGCTGCAACAGGGCGAGATAAGACGCGTCGGCGCGTCTAAAACCACGCGCGTTGATACCCGCGTTATTGCGGCTACCAACCGGAACGTTGAAAAGGAAGTGAGGAATGGAACGTTCCGTGAGGATCTGTTTTACAGGCTGAGCGTAGTCACGCTGCGGGTGCCGGCGTTGAGAGAACGCCGCACCGACATTCCGTTGCTTGCTGATCGATTTCTGCGCACAGCGTCGGAACGAATGGAAGGTCCCGTGTTTCGTTTAGATGAGGAGACGACGAAGATCCTTGTTGCGTATGACTGGCCCGGCAATGTTCGCGAACTCGAGTCGGTGATCGAGCATGCGGCAATGCGCGCGCGGGGCAACCAGGTCATGCCACAGGATCTGCCCGAGAAACTACAGTCGCCTGAGTTGAAAGCGGCCGCGCAGTCGCCGCTTACCGCCTTGTATGGCGACCTGCCGTCGTTGGCGGAGCTTGAAAGACGATATTTGGTTTATGTGTTGGACACGATGAGTGGGAATCGCTCGCGCGCCGCGGAGGTCATGGGAATTGACCGCCGCACGCTGTACCGCATGGCTGAACGATATGGCATTGCGCTGGACGGTGATTAGCGGGTCAATAAGTTACCGAGTCGAGCGTTTGGTCGACGTGCTTCAGTTCTTTAGCTGCGTAACCCATTCTTCCCTTGCGAATCAGTTCCTTCACTCGTTCAATTTCCTGGTTCGTTGAAATCAAGTCGTCCCTGCTTTTACTTCCTTCGGGTTTTTTTGTCACTGCGCGGTTGGCCGCAACCTGCGCTTGCTGCAACGCAGTAAGAGCGGGCTCGCCCTGGCGTCGCTTCAGATAGATCACGGCTGCCGCGACTCGATCACCTGCCGTCTCGATGTCGGGATCTGCTATCGGAAGTGCACCGCCATGTACTACGGGTGCGAGCGGTTGCACTGTCGTCTGCGTCGGATCGACTGTGATGGTCTCTTCGACTGGCGACGTACGCAGTGATGACGCGAATACGGCGAGTGCGATCACACAGCAGAGTGAAATCGCATAATACAAGATCATGCGTCTGCGACTGTTGAGCGGGCTATAGTCGGCGTGTGTCATCGTCGTTATCGGTGCATTTATGAACGAAGAGAGACGGGCGCCTCGCGACATCTCGCCTCTCTTCAGTTGCAACCGGTTGTTAGGCACTCGACCCCGGCCGCATAGTTATTTTTTAGGCGTGCTCTTTGCGGTGTTTTGCTTTGAGTGGCCTTTGTGATGGCGTGTACGACGGTTCCGCTTCTTCGTCTTGTTCATGGTCTTCTTCGAAGTTTTCGCGGGCGTCGTTTGCGCGCTGTTGTTTTGATTCCGTCTTGGCGACGCTTTACCGTAAGCTGCTACTCCCATGGTCAACGCCAGTACAAGTGCTGCAAATGATCCGACGATGCGTTTCATATCCTTTAATCTTCTCCTTTTGAGCTAAGGCCAATGGTGGCCTCTAATCATTTCCTGGTCCACATTCGTTTGTGAACTCACTACGTACATGCCCATCCGCAACGCATATGCCAAGAGAAGATTTTGGTGGCGTTGTGGAAATGCGCATATTTTTGGAATGATTAAAGAATTGAGGTGAGGCAGCTACGCAAGCACCTGCAAACTCGCCACGCTGTGCAGAGACGTTGCCACAATACGGGATTTGCAGAAGTCAATTGTTGAATCCGGGTGGTGAAGTCGCGCTGCTCTAC
>JBKPMX010000071.1:0-13876 GCA_046765655.1 Acidobacteriota bacterium | reverse complement strand
CTCTGTGGCCGCCCGGAGCATTAAAAACGTGAGGGCGGCCACGGAGTGCCGCCCCTACGATATGTCGAGCGTTGCCGACTTCTTCAGATCGCGGTGCCTGCTTCAGCTCGCTTGGTCGTGGTCGCGCCGACTTTCTCGGCCGAGACCTTCGCTTGCAGGAACAACAGCAAGTAATCGCGTCCGCCTGCCTTAGAATCAGTGCCCGACATGTTGAAGCCACCAAAAGGATGGACTCCAACCAACGCGCCAGTGCACTTTCGATTCAAGTAAAGATTGCCGACATGAAATTCATTTCGTGCGCGCTCTAACTTCTCTTCGTCAGAACTGTAAACTGCGCCAGTCAATCCGTACTGCGTGTCGTTCGCAATCCTCAACGCGTCGTCATAGTCATTCGCCTTGATCACTGCGAGAACTGGTCCAAAGATTTCCTCTTGTTCAATCGTGTCGCCCGGTTTGACGTCGGCGATCACTGTCGGCTCGATGTAATAACCCTGCTCACCATCCGAACCTCCGCCGATCAACACGCGTCCACCTTCACTCTTTCCCTTCTCGATGTAGCTGTTGATTGTTTTGAATGCCTTTTCGTTAATGACGGCGCTGAGATTCGCACCTGGATCAGTGGATGTTGCAAGCTTCAACTTCGACGTTCGCTCGACGATCTTATCCAGTATCGGCTCGTACACCTTTGCGTCGATGATCGCGCGTGAACACGCGGAACATTTTTGTCCTTGATACCCAAACGCTGACTGAACAATGCCCGTCGCGGCTTCGTCGAGGTCCGCATCATCGGCGACGACGATTGCATCTTTGCCACCCATCTCCGCCACGACTCGCTTAATCCAAATCTGTCCTTCATTCACCTTCGCCGCACGTTCGTTAATTCGTAGTCCGACTTCTTTCGAACCAGTGAATGCGACGTAACGTGTCTTCGGATGATCTACTACCACATCGCCGACTTCCGCACCCGAGCCGGTCATAAAGTTGACGACTCCCGGCGGCAAACCTGCTTCTTCCAGGATCTCAAAGAACTTGAACGCGATCGTGGGTGAATCTGACGAAGGCTTCAATACGACCGTATTACCGGTAACGACCGAAGCCACTGTCATCCCCGCCATGATCGCTAAAGGAAAATTCCAGGGTGGAATAACGGCACCCACGCCGAGTGGGATGTACTGCATCTTGTTGTCTTCACCCTTGTTTGCAACAAGCGGCTGGTCTCCACCATAACGCAGCATTTCACGCGCGTAGAATTCGCAGAAATCGATCGCTTCCGCGGTGTCGCCATCTGCTTCGGCCCAGGTCTTCGCAACTTCGTGAATCATCCACGCTGAAAACTCGTGCTTGCGTTCCCGCAGGATTGCCGCAACGCGGAAAACTAGATCGACTCGTTCCTGGACCGGCGTTGTCTTCCAGGTCTTAAATGCTTCAGCGGCACTCTCAACCGCGCGGCTTGCGAGTTCCTTTGTGGCTTTATTAAAGCGGCCTACTAGTTGGGTGCGGTTCGCGGGGTTGTAGCTGTCGAGTTTGCTTTCGGTGGTGATGCGTTCACCGCCGATTACAAGCGGATATTCGCGTCCGAGTTCAGCTTGGACCTTTTGAATAGCGTCGCGCATTGCCTGCGCGTTCTCTTCTTTAGAGAAATCAGTAAACGGCTCATTACGAAATTCTGAGGGCATATTTGGCTCCGGATTTTTAGGTTTTGCAGATAGTAACGGTTGCGACTTAACAGGAGCAAGTGACCGACCGTTTGAGCGCTCTCAACTCTCTGCGATCTCTGCGCCTCTGCGAACTCTGCGTTTCCCTTTGCAACGTTGAACGCATTCAACGAGCGATAGCAACTGACCCCTTACGTCTCTGTTGCGTGTATTCACGTTGCAAAGAGAAACGCAGAGTTCGCAGAGACGCAGAGCCCACAGAGGGTCGAACTATTAAAAAAGAATCGCGGCGAACAATGTGTTCAGCCGCAATTCAATAACAGTCCAAAATCTATAATTCGAGGTCCGAAACCTACTCCCACTTGCCTGCTTTTTGCAACTTCTTGATCTTTCGCTTGACGATCTCACGCTTCAAGGGGCTCATCTTGTCGAGGAACACGATCCCGTCACAATGATCGGTTTCGTGCAACATACAGCGGGCTGTCAGTTCCATCCCATCGATCTCAAACCAGTTCCCCTTAACATCCTGCGCACGCACGATCGCGCGCAAACTTCTTTCAACCGGCGTAAAGATGCCGGGGAACGACAGACACCCTTCTTCCCCGTTTTGATTTCCTTCGACGCGAAGTACCTCTGGATTAATCAGCGCTATACGTGCCTGCGGATCTTTACCGCCGGAACAATCCATAACGAACAGACGCTTCGGAATTCCGACTTGAACCGCCGCCAGACCAACACCCGGCGCCGAGTACATCGTCTCAAACATATTACTGACGAGCTTGTCCAGGTCAGCGTCAAATTCCGTGACCGGATCGGCTGGCGTGTCGAGTACGGGTGCCGGCCATTTAACTATTTCGAGTAAAGCCATTCTTTAAGTATCCCATTCTAATCCCGATTATTCGGGAAAACTTACGATGATAATTCTACGCTGAACGATGTACCGTCAGCAAAACCCTAAAAGAACATCCACAGATTACGCAGACTACGCAGATTCAAGCTTAGGTGGCTAAGGTGTGATTTAGGTAATCCCCGGCATTCCCGAGGGAAACAATGCAACTCAACTTAGCTGTTCGAGCTATCTGTGTAATCGGTGTAATCTGTGGATGTTCTTAATACCCGCGCAACTGCTCTCGATACCCCTCAAAGTTTCTTTTCATCTCTCCAAGACTATCGCCGCCAAACTTCTCCCGCATCGCAGCGGCAACGACAAGCGCAACCATCGATTCACCTATAACACCGGCGGCGGGAACTGCGGTTGTATCCGTCCGTTCAAAGCCAGCGGCTTCCGTCTCTTTTGTATCAATATCAACTGAACGCAGAGCGCGGCGCAGCGTCGACAACGGTTTCAAGTGGCCCCGAATGCGAACCTCTTCGCCGTTTGTCACACCGCCTTCCAAACCGCCAGCTCGGTTTGTTTCACGAATGAATTCTTTCGTCTCAGCGTTGTAACTAATCTCATCATGAACTTCTGAACCAGGTAAATTGCTCGCCTGCGCACCGGCGCCGATCGACACAGCTTTCACAGCAGGAATCGACATGACGGCCTGCGCAAGACGGCCATCGAGTTTCAAATCCCACGCTGTGTGAGAGCCAAGCCCCGGCACAACTCCGCGAGCAACGACCTCAAAGATTCCACCCAAGGTATCGCCTTCGCTGCGCTTTTGATCGATCAACTCAATCATCTTCTGTTGAGCGTCTGTGTCGGCACAATGCAGCGGAGCATCAGCGGGAATTCCTGCGATTTGTGACCAGGTAAGTTCAAGCGGTTGGTCTGGAATACCGCCGAGTTGAATCACGTGACTACGAATCTCGATGCCGAAGATGGCGAGCAGCTGTTTTGCCACTGCTCCACAAGCAACGCGCGCGGTGGTCTCGCGCGCCGACGCTCGTTCGAGAATGTTTCGTAGATCGCGCGCGTCGTACTTCAAACCGCCTGCCAGATCTGCATGACCTGGACGGGGCCGTTTCAAACGACGCGATTTCTCCGGCTCGATATCACGCGCGTCGACTGCCATGACATCGGTCCAGTTGGACCAGTCTTTGTTTTCGATCAGGATAGCGAGTGGTGAACCAAGTGTTAGACCATGTCTGACACCGCTGAGAATCTCTGCGTGATCTTTTTCGATCTTCATTCGACCACCGCGGCCGTATCCCAACTGTCGCTGTCTGAGTTCGTTGTCGATGAGAGCCACGTCGACGGGCAAGCCTGCGGGCAGACCTTCGAGAATCGCTACGAGAGCGCGTCCGTGCGATTCTCCTGCTGTGGTGAAGCGAAGCATATGTGCCCTCAAATCTTAGACACGATTTCAGGATTACAGGATAAGAATAACAATCTCAAGGGGAAGCCGAAACTTCCAGATCAACCATTGCTAGCTTAATCGTCTAATCCTGAAATCCTGTCTAAGCCTGTCGCGACAACATCTCCTCAGAAAAAATATTTCCGCGCCCAAGTATTCCCGCAGGATCGAACGCGAGTTTCAACGCTGCCATTTCACGCAAATGCTCGTCGGTGAAAAATATTCGCAGATAATCTCGCTTCAATTTGCCGACACCGTGCTCCGCAGAGAGCGTTCCGCCAACTGCAGCCGCATACTTCAGGAACTTCACATACAACTCACGCGCGCGCGTTGCTTCTTCGTCATCACGCGGCAGGATGTTGACGTGAATATGGTTGTCGCCGATATGTCCAAAGATTGTGTATCGCAGATCACTCTCGCGAAGTGTGTCCTGGTAAAGTTTTAGCATCCCCGCAAACTCTTCATCAGGAACCGCCATGTCGGTCGAGACCTTCCTCTGTTCGTATCGGGCAAACCATTCATTCATCAACACTGGCAGCTGATGTCGAAACTCACGCAAAGTCACCTGGTCCTGTTCATTGGTCGCAAACCACGAATCAGCCAGCGCATCGTATCGCTCGAGTAATGTCATCCAATCGCTCAGAAGTTGGTCCTCTGTCTCTGCTGAAGTCTCCTGCTCAAAGAAGACTGCATTCGTCGCCTCTTCCGGTATGGCCGAATACTTCTGCCGCAGGAAACGGAGAGACTCGCGGTCAAAATATTCGACCGCGCGAGCATCTAACCTTTTCTTTCCTCGTGCCCGGTTTTCCAACGATTGTTGACGTGCATCCGAGACGAAACTCAAAACCTCTTTTTCACTCTTAAAGAAAACGACGCCGCTGAGTATCCCTTTAGGTTTTTCCAGAAGTTTTGCCTCGACTTCAACAACGACACCGAGCGTTCCTTCGCTGCCGATAAACAGATCCAACAAATCCATTCCGGGTGAAGCGAAATAGCCAGTAGCGTTCTTTCGCGTGTGAGGCATGTGGTAACTGGGTATCGTTGCTTGAATTCGACGGTTGCCAGGTAAGGCAATCTCTAAATGTCCGCTTGAATCCGCATGCAGTTGGCCTCGCTGCAAGTCAATTAAATCGCCGGTCGCGAGCGCGATTTTCAACCGGCTAATGTATTTGCGAGTTGGACCATATTTGAACGTTCGAGCGCCCGAGGCATTCGTCGCAACAGTTCCGCCCAGGAAACAACTGTGCTCAGTAGGATCGGGAGGGTACAAGAGTCCTTCTAATTCGACGGCCCGTTGAAAATCTGACAGTCTGACGCCTGCTTCTGCGACCGCGGTGCCGCCAGAGTTTTGATGATGGGTGACGCTCTTGATCTTGTTCAGCCGGTCGGTCGCGAGCACAATCCCACCGAATGCGACGCGACCACCGACGGTGCCGGTTCCCGCGCCAGAGATCGTCACAGGTGTTCGATCACGCGTTGCTGCCGCTAAGACTTCTGCTATCTCATCCGCAGTTTCAGGAAATACGATGCGGTCAGCGTTACCTCCAGGCATAAAGCTGGCGTCGGTTAGAAAGTCATAAAACTGATCTTTATTGGTTTTGATGATCACTGAACAAATGTCCGATACGCTTCAGCTTGTCGTCGACATGCACAAGGGTCAAGCTTTGAATCACGCGTTGGATGTGTCCTTACCGCACTCCGTTAGGAGTGTCATGTTTATAGCATCCGACTACAAAAAGATTCTTCGCAGTTAAGAGGAGCGGAAAGGAACTCGAGGCTTACTACACAAGCTAGTTTCCGCTCCTCTTAACTGCACCGGAGGTCTTGGATTCTGGCGGCTATAAACATTCGACTCCTATCGGAGTCACCGAGTACAAAACGACGGTCGACGCCGAACTATCGCACATCATATGAGCTGTAGCTGACGACTTCTCAATACCTTGATTCGATCTCTTAACTCAGCCGCTCGCTCAAACTCGAAGCGTTTTGCTGCCGCTCGCATCTCGACCTCCAGCCGGGCAATGGTTCCTTCCAACTGATCAGGCGCGTAATCTTCAATCTCATCAATTTCAGTTGGCACTTTGAAGTAATCAGCCTCGGATGCCGTAATCAACGTCGCCTCGATGGGCTTGACGATTGTCTGCGGCGTGATGCCGTTCTCCCGATTAAAGACTTCCTGGATTGCACGCCGGCGATTCGTCTCGTCAATTGCGCGCTTCATCGAATCTGTAATTCGATCCGCGTAGAGAATCGCTTTGCCCTGCGAATTCCGAGCGGCACGTCCAATCGTCTGAATCAACGACGACTCGGATCGCAGGAAGCCTTCTTTATCAGCATCCAGAATCGCAACCAACGAAACTTCCGGAAGGTCTAAACCCTCGCGCAATAGATTGATTCCTACCAGTACATCAAACTCACCGCGCCGCAGATCACGCAGTATCTTTATTCGTTCGAGTGTTTCGATGTCGGAATGCAGATACCTCACACGCACTCCAACTTCTGTGAAATACTCGGTCAGATCCTCGGCCATGCGCTTCGTCAGCGTCGTCACTAAAACCCGTTCACGCCGTTCCGCTCTTTGACGGCACTCCTCGAGGAGGTGATCGATCTGACCTTTAACCGGATGCACTTCCACCTCGGGATCCATCAGACCTGTCGGCCGAATAATCTGTTCAATGACCTCGCCGCTGGCTTTCGTCAGTTCGTAGGGACCAGGTGTTGCCGAAACGTAAATCGTCTGGCCAATGCGCGCTTCAAACTCTTTGAAGTTGAGCGGCCGGTTGTCGAGTGCTGACGGAAGTCGAAAGCCGTATTCAACCAACGTCCGTTTCCGCGACTGGTCGCCTTCAAACATTCCTCGAACCTGTGGTACTGACTGGTGCGACTCATCGATAACAATCAAGGTATCGCGCGGCAGGTAGTCGAGCAGTGTCGGCGGTGGTTCACCCGGTTTCTTGCCGGTCAGGTGTCTGGAATAGTTTTCGATACCGCGGCAGAAACCCATCTCCTTGATCATTTCCATATCAAACATGGTTCGCTGATGCAGACGCTGCGCTTCAACCAGCTTCCCTTCAGCAATCAACTTCGGCTCCCACCAGTCGAGCTCTTCTTTAATCGTCTTCAGCGCTCGCTTGATCGTCGGGCGCGACATCACGTAGTGCGTCTTTGGATAAATCGGCACTCGCGACGTGTGCTTTTCAATCACCTCTCCTAATAAGGGATCGATGGTTGAAATCGAATCGATTTCGTCGCCCCACAGTTCAATGCGATAAGCCTGGTCCTGATAGCTTGGATAGATTTCGACAACGTCGCCGCGAACACGAAAATTTCCACGCTGGAAATTGCCATCAGATCGTTCGTACTGAAGTTCAACCAGACGCTGAAGCAATACATCTCGTGACATTCGTGCGCCTGGCTCAATGAACATCAACAATCCGTAGTAAGCGTCGGGATCGCCAAGACCGTAAATGCACGACACGCTGGCGACTACAATTACGTCGCGTCTTTCAAACAACGCTCGCGTTGCAGACATTCGCAGTCTGTCGATCTCTTCGTTGATGATCGCTTCTTTCTCGATATAGACATCTGCGGCGGGAACGTAGGCCTCTGGCTGGTAGTAGTCGTAGTAAGACACGAAATACTCGACCGCATTGTTGGGGAAAAGAGTGCGGAACTCCTGAAACAGCTGGGCAGCGAGTGTTTTATTGTGTGCGAGAACAAGAGTGGAGCGTTGCGTACGCTCAATCACGCTCGCGATCGTGAATGTCTTTCCGCTACCGGTAATGCCGAGCAGCACTTGATCCTTGGCACCATCAGTGAGTCCGCGCACGATGGCATCGATGGCAGCGGGCTGGTCACCCTTCGGTTCATACTCTGATTGAAGTTTGAATCGCATAGAAAAAGAGCAATGATAAATCCTAATGCGGCAATCGCAAAAACCAGGCGTTAGGAGGTAGTGTCCTGATCTCAGCTTGCTCTCGCGGCAACAACCATTCTCAGCGATCTCCTCCTCCGTGGCTGCGGCTATTCAGTACCATGCGCGGTAGCGCATGGCCACCGCTGAACCTCGCGACATCAGATCATTTTGAGTTGAGTCATGGCCATGCGCTACCGCGCATGGTACTGAATAGCCTCAGCCACGGAGGGATCCCTACGAATTAACTGCTAAGGATTAGGCCGCGGAAGAAGTAAGATCGCGTGGCGTTCCGGTAAGTTGCGTTGTTACCTCTCGGATAGCGAGCGAAAGCTGCGCGGGCATGGATTTTTTGGTGAGTAGACGTTTTAACTCGCGAGGCAAACCGGGTGCTCCGCTGGAACCCAACAACCGGATCAAGGCAAGCCTTAGCTCGATGTTAGGGTGATCTTCGATAACTCGCATGAGCGGTTCAAACGTGCCTGCCTTCGCGATTAGGAAAAGTAGCGAGAAAGCACGATAAGAATTGCTGTGATTGCTGCCGGTTAGATTCTCAATTGCTTCGTTTACCAAACCCGATTTTTGTAGCGCAGCGCCAATCTGTAGTCGTTCCTCCTGCGTTGCCCCCTGCAACACCATGTTCAGATAAGAAGCTGCGCGCTCGGGATCCAGGTCGTACAGCTCTCGAATAATTGTCGGCCGTTGTTGGTCGGAGCTTTCGATCACTGACGCAGCTGTGCGGTCAAAGTGATCGGCGCACACGGGTCCGCTAATACCTAACTCCGATCGGCGTTGCGCGAGTATCGAGATGGCAGCTGTTCCTTCAAACTCATCAGCGAACATAGGCGCATTAATCCCCGGCTCTGACCGGCGGCGCACGAGATCCTCAGCGGCACGGCGAAGGATTGCCATATCTCGCTGCCACTGCTCATCGTCTTGAGTAGGTTGAACTTTTATCTTGGGAGGCGGGTCACGGCGACGCGGCGCACCGGAAGAGACGGGTTTACGTCCCTTCTGTGAAAGAGTTCTGATGATACCGACTTTCTTCTTCATGCTCGCGTCTGCGATCAGGCGCCGCTTTGGGACCGCTGATCAAGTCAGATCCGCGATTCAGCACCGTCCGCGGTAGCCGATGGCCAGGACTCAATGCACCGTGGAAATGATCTTGGGTGTGTTGAGTCCTGGCCGTCCGCTACCGCTGACCGTACTGAATCGCGCGCACGTAATCAGAGCTTCCTTTGTTATGTCGGATTACCTTTGCTCGTCTTCATACAAAGCTGCCACCACACTTCAAAGCGGGTGCTTTAAATCTGATCCCACGATGAGTAGACATCTGATCGAGCCTGAGATTCTTGATCGTTGGGAGATGGTTCGTGCTGCAATGTGGGAGGGTCCGGCAACGGCGAATAAGTTTGGTCTGACTCCTGAACGTCAATAACATATGAGGATACCGAGGCTGCAAGCGCGAGCGGCTTCGAGACTTCCACAGTCGGAGCAGTGGACTCTGTCTCGTGTCCACTCGCATCGGTCGCGAGATTGAACTTTGTAAGCAATAGCCGGCTGACATTCATGCCGATACTATTGTCCAAACGACAAAGATGATCTGCGACGATTCTTTGTGAAACGCCTTCTACTGCGGCCGCGAGTTCTTTCGTTGCCGTAGTTATCTCGTCCGCTACTACTAAGGCGAAATCGTGTCCCGCACTAACGCGACGGCGTGAATGATTCTCGAGTAATACCGCCGCCTCATTAAAAAGTTTTCCCGTAGAAACGACGACAAGATGAGACGCTTCAGTTTCCAGTTCAAGATCGATTGCCCAGCGTGCGAAAGCGGGCGTGAGATCTCCGTCACGTGTCACAAGCAGGAACGACTCGCCGCAGATGTTGGCCATCATTTGACCGTACCCAGTACCTTCACACGGGCCGACCGCGATCTCACTTTCTGGAACGCCCAGTTGACGTAAGGTGAAGTGCAATCTGTTTACCAGCCAGGAACCATCTTCGAGCAACGACGACGCGAGCTGAGTAGGTGCAATTACTTCTTCAACCTTTTCATCTGAAACTCTCGAACCGCACTCACTACATGTCGCATCGCTAACGGTCACCACCGCCAACGCCTGGGCATTGGGTAAGCGAAACAACGCATGTCCTGTCTTGCGACAGCTCACCTGAACCTCGCGTTCAACGAGTCCGACATTCTCTAAACCTTCGATTGAGAATTCACCCGACTGAGTTTCACCCGGTAAGAGTCGCGCGGCATAACCTTCCATATGAGCTTCGCGTGCGCTCCGCAGAAATTCTCGTGCACTCTGATGTTCCAAATTTGACGCAGCGAGGATTCGCCGGCTCATCGTCTCTTTCCGCAGACTTGTGTACAGCGAGTCAACCTCCTGCCGCGCAATAAACTTCTTGAAGCCATCAGGCATCACAGGCGGACCTTGTGCCCAATTGGGAAGTGTTGGCGCATCGTCGCTCCGATCGGTTACGACGGTGGCCAGTGCTTCGCGAACCTCATGACAAAACGAGTCGAGTTTTCGAAATGGCTCTGTCGTTCCCGTCGCATAAACAATGCCCGCGCGAATTTGTGGCGGGTCTTGTGAGTTGCGATTGAACATCAAGAAAAACACGTGGTCAGGAAAGCAGAACGCGTCGCCATGGATGTAAGTCTCAGCATTGCTCGTTTCCATCCAGCTGGCCATCGTGGATTCCATTTCAGCAATGTCTTGAGGAGACACGGCCAGCCGTTCAAAGCAATACTGCCGGGCCGAACGGATTAAAGGAGTTAGAGCTTTTTGTTCGAGCAGGTCGAGTAAAGCAATGCGTTGAGCTGAGTCGATGCAATAACTGAGCGTCTTGCTTTCGAGAAACAATATCGGCATGTCTGCCGCGCCTTTCGTTTGTAACGGTTATTGTTCTGACGGAGAGACCTTAATTTTGACAGTCTCTCGGCCGTTCTGCTGCGATGAATACCGGCGTTGGCGTGCTATGCGAAGGGCCAATGCCTCATAACTGTCCATACCAGGCTTAGGATTAGCGATCGACGCTCGGAGTACTCGCCCGTTTTCGATCTCCATTACCACGGTTACAGATCCAGGCTTCGCGATGGATTCAGAATCTGAACTGCTATGCTCCGCGCGCCCTGAGTTGTCTTTTCTGTTCAGTGTCGCAGAGCGGTTCGGGTCGGAACCTGGCTCTCCCCGGCGCGTGCGCGCTCTGGGAACAGAAGTCTCGGTATATTTTGCAACTCGTTGAGCTTCCGAGGAATCGGCTGCGACTTCTGATTTCGTTTTCTCAACAGCCGTAGGTGTGCGCTGAGATGCGCTGCCACGCCCAAAACCACCTGAGAGAGCAAGTACCGTTGATACTCCCAACGCGGTTATGCCTACTGCCGTCATCAACAACAATGACGCCCGACGGCGCGACGGGGCCGGTGCTGGTGGTAACAAGAGTGGTTCCGATTGGTAAGCATGAAGCTCATGTTGTACCGGCGCCGGCCCGAAATCCTGTTCAGGCGTTGATTGCAACAACGGAACATCCACAACTCCGACCGGGATCTCGTTAATCGCCTCATCCCAACAACCGAATAGTTCAGACACAGTCCGTTGCAACGATTGCTCGATCGTGTTCTGCGACGGTTGAATTAAGGGGTTGAAATTGAATGACGCTGGAGGTTGGGCTAACGCAAAGCACACAGCCTGCAATCCGGTTAGATCGTTTATTTTCGCGTCGACTAAGTCGCCTTCGTGAAAGAAGAAAGCCGCCGGACCTTTCGCATACTCGATGAGCAGTCGACCAGTCTTTCGTTGATGGCGAAGGATGCCGACAAGATCCGACAGGGGATAATCGTTCAGGTGACCTGTCAATACAACGAACCGCCCGTTATGCATAGCTCACTCCTTAGTCAACAGCTCTAAATCGTTAAGTGCCCGCCTTATCTATCTGCAATAAGCTGTTCCTTCACAACGACGGACGTCGGGAATGGACTGGGCGAGTTTGGCCGCGAGTTGCGCATCCAGCCGTTGGAGAATCCTGTACTCGTGAATCATATCGTCCAGCTTTTGCATCTCGATATAAGCTAGCGCCAGTCCATAATGTGCCTTCGCCATGTCAGGACTAACGACGATGGCTTTCTTGAATGCGTCCGCCGCGGCCCCGTAATTCTTTGATCGAAATGCAACAAAGCCGAGGCCATAAAAGCCTTCAGCGAGTTCAGGGTTTAGCCGCACAGCCTCTTTAAAAGCTTTCATAGCGTCCTTGTCCTTCTTGGCGGTCATATACGCATGGCCCAAGTTCATCTGAACTTCGGCAGACGATGGTTCCAATCGAAGGGACTCCAGATAAGAGTCAATTGCGGCCTTCACGTCGCCCGCTTCAAACTGGCGGCGTCCGGTCTCATACATCTCAAACGCCTTCGTTGCTACGGAAGAATTGGGTGGTGCGCTCGAGAGCGCGTTTCCTGAACCAGTGCTACTGGCCTCCGGTTGGCTTTCGCTTGTCGGTTCGCTCTTTTTGGTCGACTCGGAAAGCACAACAGAAGTCACCGTAAAACCAGGATCTTGAGGTTTCGTCTGCGTCGACGATGCAGCGGGGTTCGACGACGGCTCTGGATCAGATACGTTCGCTGAGTTCTTTGGTGTGGAGGTGGCCGTATCGACAGAACGATTAGCCATTGCCCCGACGACCTCAGCGGTTGGAACAATGCTAACGGGGTTGGCCGCCGCGGATTTCAATACGGATTTCTTTCTGATTCCGCGTTCTTCGGTCTTCTGTGTGTTTGATGTTGCATTAACTGGGAGGGTCTGAGTGTCTGCAGTCTTCGAGTTATCGATGATCGACTGTCTATTGACCGGCTCAGGAGTCTTCTGAGTTCGCTCACTTGGTTGACTTATTGGCTGCGCTGGCTCGCTGCTTTCAGTTCGACTTGCAGCCGTCGAAGGTTTATCAGCCTCTGGCTCCAGGGTTTTTTCTGTCGGTTGGGTGAGTTGAGTTACTTGTGGCGCTGGCTCGGCGCTTTCAACGCGAGCGGTCGCGGTCCGCGGCTCCATATTTGTCGCGTAGTAAGTGAATGTCCGATAGGTAACTTCGGTTGGTTCGCGCTTGAATTCCCCGTTTTCAACTACCATCAGACTGGTGGTCATCTTGGTCCAGTTACCGACTTTGTCGAAGACATAGTCGTAGGCTTCCCGACTCAGTACAGTGCCGCGATCGTCACGCAGGATCTTCTCGATAATGTTGCCGTGATTGTCGTATTTGTACTCCTCACGACCCACCGTGGAATCCGCGATCGGATACGAGACATTGTCTAGTCGATTTCCTTTTACGCCGTACGTCGTGAGTTCCAATAGCTGACGCGGCCCTTCCAAAGGACGGCCATCCTTAACATTGATCCTCGCGAACTCCGTCTTGACGCGACGAACAGAGCCAACAAGACCATCCTGGTCTTTCGTACTGTCAAGAATTTGTAGGGCCGGACCGATTTGGTTAGCTGTGGTGTTAGTTTGTGCTTGGGTGAGTGAAATTGGTGAGCATATCGCCAGGCAGAAGACGATTGCCTTCCAGAACATTTCTTTATCAATAAACATCTGCGCGCCCCCTAAAAACGGTTTACGCGTCGCGATGAAATCTGAGAACGAAACTGCCTATTAGAATGAAGGAAGGTCCGTTTCCGAGATTTTCGGCACGGCGCTGGGATCCACTCGACTGGCGCGGGGGGCGCGACCTGGGGTCGAGAGCCATATCTTGTACAAGCCGTGCGGAAATATACAATAAGGAGTTGTAATTTGCTAACTTATTTTTTAGCGGGCAGCTGAAGACGCCATCGTGGAGCAGAGAAGAAGACGAGCATCAGGCGAAGAATGAACCGCACCCAGGTGCTAAAAATTAAAAGCGCGGCGAGCCAGAGTTCGCCGCGTCAATATTTTCTGACTGAGGGTGCTACTTCGGTCTTGGCTGCTCCGCCTTATATGTTTCGCTTACTGCTCGTCGCTGAACTTGTAGCCTATGCCCCAGAC
>JBKPMX010000070.1:0-8069 GCA_046765655.1 Acidobacteriota bacterium | reverse complement strand
GCGGACAGTTGCGATTCGCGTCGGTGAATATGTCGCGAAACCCGCGTCCGGTCTGCAGCGTCGCCGCGCCGAACGTCAGTGTGAAGTTGTTAATTAGGAACGGTCGGTACGCCACGCCGACACTGTAGTCAAAACCGATGTCGTGACGAATTCGATTTTGGAAAAGCACGTATTCTAACGGTTCAGTTCGATGAAACCGCAGGTAGTTCACGTTGAAGACCGCCTTCAGGCGCTGAGTTAATTCAACATCGGCTCCAGCGTTATAAATAAAGATGCCGGGATTGACGAAGTTCGCCTGTCCCTGAATCTTGCTGCTTCTCAAACTCGGCAACAGACTATTCGGCTGGACCAGACCCACGCCTGTTTGAGTCAACCGGATTCCATTGCGCACCCAAAATGAAAACTGACCACCGGCGAAGTTTGGATCATCGAAGATCGCATCGAAGCCGGTCCCGCGATTATCAGTGGGATTTTTGTCACCTTCCGCCCAAAAGAATGAGCCTTTGAAGCGCAGGTAATCGCGATCCATCGACGCTTCTACTGCAGCCATGTTCGACCTCACGTCGACGCGTTTCCCAGCGATGAGGTTTCGCTCATCATGACCGAAAGCGAAGTAGTAAGAATGCGACAGATTCAACCGCCCAACGTGACCGTCTCCACTAACTCCTACGTATCCGACTTTAATTGCATGTGGTGCGACATCGCCGATTAGCGCAGGCCGCACCAAAAACCCGTTGCGATCAAATTCGATGCTGCGTCGATCATCATTGAAATGAAAGCTGCCCTGGATCGTGTAACCCTTAGTGAGGAAATCCTGCCGAAAAACATTTGCGATGTAAACGTTTTGATGCCGAGTGTCGAAGCGATTGAGACCGCTGTTAGTGTCCTTCTCAAGCATAGAGAAGTACGCCGCGTTGTACTGCAAGCGATTGTTATCAAGCGCGCCAAACACGCGAGCCCCGAGATTGTTGTCGGAGAAGATGAAGCCACGGAAGTCCGACGCGAACGGTTGAATTCCGGCGCGCACTGAAACGAAATCGTAATTTGCATTCACATCTGCCAGCTTCACTTCTCCGAAAGCTTCTTCGAGCGAAACATGCCAGTCAGTCCGATTAGTGCCCCGCCGCACGTCGATATTGATCACGCCGTTCTCACGTGCGTCGACGTAGTTGGGAATACTGAACGTTGGTGAAAACTTGATGGCCCAATCACGCGGCTTGAAAGTGGTATCTCCGTGAAAAAGTTCGAACGTGAGTTGGAGTGTCTCATTTGCGGCAAACTGCTCTGGCCGTCCGAAAAATTCTGCGCTTCCCGGATTAACGCTACTGACATCTGAGGGTGTTGGCGCGCGACGTTGTTCAACTCCTGTCGTGCTTACCGCAGACAAAACCATGAACAACTTATCGCCTTTAATCGGGTAATCACCTTTAAGAACGCTTTGATTGTAGGGATCCCACCACCGTCCTCTTTTGAAGGGAATATCACGACCGCGCGCGCCGCGATCGCCGTAGCGATCGTACTCCGGAAAGATAATCCGCCAACGATCGGGACTTTCGCGGCGATCAGGAGCTTGGGCTGCAGCGTCCGGAGAGGGAGGGGCGATCACGATGTCGATAACAATGTCCTTGCCCGGTTCGACGATCACATTCTCGAGCGTATCGCCTTTCGGAATCGCGAAGTCACCGTAGTTCTTATCTTTGTCGAATTGAGCGATGTTCGGCGGAGCTAACGCGATCCGGTAAGCACCCGGAGGCAATCGACTTGAATAACTTCCATCGGAACGGCTTCGCGTTCGATGTATGCGACGCGTAACCTGATTGGTAATTACAACCTCGAAACCAGCGGCTGGCGTGCCTGAAGGAACCTTCACTGTGCCTTTGATTCGCCCAGACTCCTGAGCATTCGCAATAAGCGTGAGCCCGACGATGAACACCGTCGCTGCTGAGATGTTGCGCAAGAATCGAGTCACGTTGTTGCGTGGCGGAAAGAACACTCCGCTCCTGAATGGATCTGCCTTGTAGCATAGCGATCAAAACGAGGCAAAGGATTTTTTCTTTGAGGTAGCGTCCTGATCTCAACGTACTAAGGCGACATGCAATCTTTGCGCTATCTGCGTACTCCGCGTAGCAAGTTCGCAAGTTCTCTTTGTAAGAACGTTTCCCGCAAAGGCGCAAAGGAGCAAAGAGAAAGAAATAGCCTCGGTCGTTATCTTGGCTCCTTTGCGCCTTTGCGGGAAATATTTGGTTGCGGCGCTGCAGCGCTGCGTCTCTGCGTTTACTTCTTACCTCGCAAGTCCGGGTAGCCCAAGTCGTCACCAGCCACTTTTTGTCGATGTTGTGAGTTAAGGATCTTGAGGAACAAACCGCCGAGGTGCGGACCACGCGAGAGTTTGCGCAGAATATTGGATTGTTCTTACGGAACTTAAATTAAGACACTTCTGCTCGCCTCGTTGGCAAACCCCTAAACCTTCCTGTCTGTTCCTGTGAATTCTGTAAATTCTGTCTAAGCCTTTGTGGTAAATTGTGCGCGCAACTCGCGGGTAGCGTCTTCTTTCTTCGCGCGCATGGCACCTTCGGCAAGGAAACGTATCCGATTCACAGCAGTCGTTCTGGGCTGCACGTCTCTGCTTCTCGCCGCTCAGTTTCAGGTCTACAAAGTCGGCGCCCAGACACAAGCACCCATCCTTATCAGTCGCGACGATTCTACTCGCGCGATCGCGTTCGAGTCGGTCACCCGACAAAGAGAGCCGTTCTCACGCCTGGCACGTGTTCAGTTCGGCGCAGACGCAAAGACGCGAGTGATGCTATTTGCCAAGAATCTGCAACTCCAGGCAGGCGAAACTGTCAGTGCGGTGACTGCCGACGCGGAAGACGCTGAACATCACATCTATCAACTCGTGGTCGAACACATAGATGCGGTTCCGGATCAACCATGGGTCACATCGATCATTTTGCAACTGCCGGACGATCTGGCTGATGTTGGAGACGTCCTGATGCGCATTCATTATCGCGGATTGATCAGTAATCGAGTGCGCGTCGGCATTGGATTCGTCGGCGGTGGCCCACCGGACGATGTGGGAGCCATACCGACGCCCGGAACAACCATCAATCCTCCTGGCGGTCCGCAACCGCTATCAGCAACGACACTGACGATTACTGACGTTCAGACAATTATTGCGCAAGCAGCTTCAGCGGCGCTGTCTCTCAGCCATCCGGTGACGATCATCGTTACGGATCGAGAAGGAAATGTGATCGGTTCGCTCGCGTTACCTGGAGCACCAGCGACCACACTTATCCGAAGCGTCGGCGCAAACGGCGCAGGACTCGAGGGTACCGTTGCGCCTTCAGTTGACGCCGCGATTGCAAAAGCATCGACGGCGGCGTTCTTCAGCACCGGCGGAAACGCTTTCACTACTCGAACGGCTGGTTTCATCATCCAAGAACACTTTCCACCCGGCATAAGTTTTCGAGCTGGTGGTCCATTGTACGGAGTTCAGTTCTCTTCTCTGCCGTGTAGCGACATCAAACGACCATCGGCTCGGCTCGGACTCTCAGCGGATCCAGGTGGCTTACCGATCTACAAAAACGGTGAGCCGGCGGGCGGAATTGGCATCGAAGGTGACGGTCTCTACACTGTCGATCGAATACCAACTGATCTGGATCAACCTTTCGAGGAATTGATCGCTGCTTCAGGTGTACGAGGCTTTGAAGCACCTCCGTTGATACGTGGCGACAACATCCTGGTCGATGGAATCCGGCTTCCGTATTCCAATGTTCTCAATCCGCCTGCGCCCGCAACGATTGCTTTTGGAAGTTTGCCTGGTGGACCTGCAGTTATTTTTCCCGGAGGAATGCCACCACCCTCTGACTTTGTCCCGGCCGTGGTGGGAGGAATCGCAGGTGAAGTTAGTACTCGGTTCTTCCCGTTCATCGCGGGAACATCACCCGCTGGTCCTGCGTCGCTTACGGCAACAGAAGTCGACGGCATCATCAGCCGTGCCGCACAGCAGGCAAACATCACGCGAGCCGCTATACGTCAACCACTCGGTAGCAACGCCCGGGTAACGATTTCCGTCGTGGATGCGGCTGGCGTCGTACTCGGAGTGTTCCGTCAAAAAGATGCGCCGATTTTCGGGTTCGACGTTGCGGTACAGAAAGCAAGAACGGCAGCATTCTTCTCAAATGCAACTGCGGGAGCGCAATTGACGGCGGCAGGCTTCGGCTCATTCGTCAGTCGCGCAGCCACCGATGGAATAAGCTTGTCAGGCGCAACAGCTTTTTCCGCTCGTGCAGTCGGTTTTCTTCACCGGCCGTTCTTTCCGGATGGAATCGACGACACAGCCGCTGGGCCATTCAGCACCGCGATCCCTGCGTGGAGCCCATTCAATGTTGGCCTGCAGCTCGATCTCGTAAAAACAAATTTCCTGTTGGCGCTGGCTGGAACGCCAACACCGTGCACGTCGATTCCCGGTCTTCCGAATGGAATTCAGATCTTCGCGGGCAGCGTTCCGCTGTACAAAAACGGCGTACTGGTTGGCGCGATCGGAATCAGCGGCGACGGAATTGATCAGGATGATCTGATTGCCGCTGCCGGCGCCAACGGCGTGTCGCCGCCAGCGGGGATTCGCACGGATCAAGTCTTTGTGAGAAGTGTGCGATTGCCGTTCTTGAAATTTCCGCGCAGTCCAAATCTTTAGGTGACTAAAAACCCGATTCAAGTGAAATGGAGTCAGTACCACCTCGCGGTAGCGGGTGGGCGCGAAGCTGTTTTTGACGTGAGGAGTGGGACCGGCTTCGCACCCACCCGCTACCGCGAGGTGGTACTGACTCCATTCCACTGAGATCAAATCTTGTAACAGGATCCTTCGCTTATGAATCGTCGCTGGATACTGGTCTCACTTGCGTCGCTCGCATTAGCGGTTGCGCTCTTTCCGGCAAGCGGCTCAACGCAGGAATCCAAAACCGGCGTTCTTCGGCTGCGCGTGCGCGTGAAAGTTGGCGAAAGCACAAAGGGTCTTGCACGCAAACGTTTCTTCCTTCTCCCCGGAACTCTTGAACAAAATAGGAGCGTTGTTGACGCAATCGAAAAGCGACCCGTGCTAACGCGCGATTGCTATTACAGTCGACTTGGAGCAAGCACTGCACTGATCAATTGGCTGAAGGAGGGCGATTGCGAGTCTCTTTATTGCCGTGAGATAGCGAAGGAAGATGTGGAAGGGCCCACTAGCGTTCCTGAGTTCGTGCGGGCCCTGGCCGAAAGCGAGAACGAGTTCGGCAGCCGCGAGACTGCGCGAAAGTGGCTGACGACGAACATCCCAGAGAATCTGCGCGATGGTTTTTATAAAAATCGACAAAGCGAGCTGCGGGCGCTGATCAACCAGGCCGAAGCTTCAGGAGCAAAAGTTCTGTCCGTGATGACGGATCGAAACGGCACTGCCTACTTCACTGATCTCACGCCCGGAACTTACGTCGTTTCCAGTTTGTTGCCTGTCGAGATTCAATCAAACAGCGTCGTCTGGAACTGTGAAGTGCAAGTGAAGACCGGTGATTTAGCAACAGAGAAACCGTATCTCATCTCCAATACGAAAGACCGTAACGTCAAGTGCGTTGGGCTGGAGCGACCATTGCCGGTTTGTGAGAAATAGTAAGTTTCTGTGCAACCTCCGTGTGCTTTGTGCCTCTGAGTTGGAATTTGTTTGAGCGGAACGAACCACAGAGAAACAGAGCACACGAAGGACGCACCGAGAGAACACTAATATCTAATGCAATCGCGTCTTACTTTCATCGAGGCAATAACTCTCGCAACCTGTGTTGCGCTTTTATGGGTTTTCTCTGCTGCCGCGCAACGTCGAACGACGTCACCACGCTCTCAAGCTCGTCCGCCGGCAGTCGACTATTCGAAATTCTCGCACGCAACGCAGAAACACCAGGGCGCATGTAACACCTGCCACAAGGTTCCGACTGAAAACTGGCAGAAGACACGTGCGTATCCAGACATCACTGATTATCCGGGACATTCCGCCTGCGTTAGTTGTCATCGCCCACAATTTTTCAGAACCGATCGACCGCAGATCTGTTCTGTCTGTCACTCGAAAGTCTCACCACGCGATGACGTCAGATTCGTCTTCCGAAATCGCGCGAATCCTCTCGAGTTCTCCATCACGTTTCCACACGACAAACACCAGGACGTAATTGCTGAGTTGCGACGACCTTTCAGTTTTGCGCGTGCTGCATTCAATCACCCCGTTGATGACAAAGCGCAGCTCTATAACAACTGCACGATTTGTCATGTCCAGCAAACGCAGACACCGAAAGCGCCAAACAATGCGTGGCCCGATGGTTTTGTTCCCGACACTGCCAGTTTCAAGACAGCACCATCGAGCCATGAATCCTGCTTCAACTGTCACTGGAAAGCGCAGCAGCCGATCGCCAGCAACTGTGCAGGGTGTCACGCACGAGCGGCGACTCCTTACACAACCATGAGCAGCCCCGTAAGAATCTCTCTAAAGTTCAATCATGAGCGCGGCGGTGAAAAGAAAAATCACGTCGCTGAATGCACTACTTGTCACATCAACATAACTAAGTCAGCCACCGTGCGTGGGCTTAAACCCGATGTGCCAATCACCGCTTGTACCGAATGCCACAACAAAGATGGACTGCGACAGGATGTGAGTCGCGAGCTGGCCGCGATCGATAAGAATCCGGCGTTCGTGTGTGTCTATTGTCATACATCTGACGTGGGCAAGCGTGATCCGCCGCCTCGTCACTATGTGATCGCGGAGCGTCCGCCGTTAACGCGCAAGGACATCAAATGAATCGCTGGCAAGTCGTGAAACTGCTGTCACCGGAACGCCTCGTCTTTGTGTGCGCGGCGTTGGCAGTAGCCTTGCTATTCACAAGCGCGAGCAATGGTCCTGCTCGAACTGCGGCCCAGGATCCAAATCAGGACTATTCGAAGTTTCTGCATTCCAGTCAGAAACATGCATCGCTCGGCTGCACGAACTGTCACGATCGCGCGTCGGACAATTCCATTACGCCGAGGTTTCCCGGCCACAAGGCATGTACAACTTGCCATCTCGGCCAATTCACAACGCCGACAATTCCGATGTGCACGATCTGCCACTCGAATACGAGCGGCAGTAATCCACCGCTCAAAAGCTTTCCTGCAGATTTCAATGAACCCTTCAACGTGAAGTTCGATCATGCTCAACACCTGACGCCATCGGCACGTCCAAAGAACGGCTGTGCTGGATGTCATGCCACGCCGATTAGTCGAGGCTTGGGTTTTTCCATCCCCGTTAACCTGAACGCACACTCGCTGTGTTATTCATGCCATACGCCCAACAGCAAAACCGCGGCTGGTCGTGAGATGGCGTCGTGCGGAGTTTGTCATGAGCAAAAGAAGTATGCGCGAACATCAACCAATGCACGCGGGTTTCGTTATGCGTTTAGCCACGCCGAGCATGGACCTCGTCAGCGACTCGAGTGCAATGATTGTCATCAGATAACTGCGGGTGCGGCACAATCAAAGCAAGTCAGCTCTCCCGGTACCTCTGAGCACTTTCCGACTGGGCGAGGAATGAACTGCGTCACATGCCACAACGGCAAGCGCTCATTTGGCGGCGATTTGGGATTTAAGGATTGCCGAAGATGTCATACGGGATCGACGTTCCGTATGCCAACATAGAACGAGCCAGGAGCAGGCAGGCAGGAGCAGCACCAGGAAGCATTTAAGATTTGTCATTTGAGATTTGAGAATTAAGATTTGGCTTTGCGGAGCGTGTTCGGGACCTGCGTGCCCCACCGGCGAAAATCTTAATTCTCAAATCTCAAATGACAAATCTCACATGATTCCTGATCCCGCCACCGCTTATTCCCCTGTTTGAAATCGGTTTCTAACAAAAAATTGACACGCTCTCCACGCCGTAATGTAAGATCTGCTCCAGTGTTCTCCGGTCTAACGTTCAACAGCAGAGAAGGATTCAAATGAAGCTATTCATTCTTGGTCTGACGCTGAGTTGTCTTGGATTGGCCCTCGCATGCTCAACCAAAGGCACAGGAACAGCTGCG
>JBKPMX010000069.1:0-12577 GCA_046765655.1 Acidobacteriota bacterium | reverse complement strand
ACGAACGGTCAAACGCTTGAATTGAACAAGCTTGTTCACGGTGTCAGGTGCGAGAGCTGTCATGGTCCAGGCGCTTCCCACCTTGCGGCTGTAAAGGCAGGGGAGCCTGGGTATAAATCAATATTTAGTCCAGGACGACTTGGCGGCGACGAGCAAACTCAACAGTTTTGTGCATTGTGTCATCGTGGTAACGATGAATTCTCTCTGTTGCAAAGCATGGGAATCGACAACGTTAGATTTCAGCCATACCGTATCTTTCACAGCAAGTGTTATTCAGATGATCGGAATATAAGATGCACGGCTTGCCACAATCCACATGAACCGTTAAGAGAAGATGCCGGCTATTATGATTCGCGATGTTTAACTTGTCATGCTCTTAAAGGACAACGGTCGTCGCCAGGAGCGCAGAGCAGTTGTCCGGTAGCGACGAAAGAATGTGTAAGCTGTCATATGCCAAAGGTAGAACTGAAGGCAGCGCACTTTACGTTTACGGACCATTATATTCGTATAGTTAAGCCAGGTGAGAAGTATCCGAATTAGAAATCATATAATGCGTTCATTGCTTGCAATCGCACTACTAATCGTCGCGGCCGCCGTCGCTGAAATAACACGGTATGCTCCGAGTTCTGCCGCTAAACAAAATACGCCTGCACGGGCGTCGTCCAAACCTGTTTTCACTGAAGTTTCCTCCTCAGAATCAAAAATTACCTGGGTGCACGATAATGGGCGCTCCGAGGCTCGTCACCTTCCAGAAACGTGCGGCGGTGGTGGTCTATTTTTTGATTTTGATAATGATGGGTGGATGGATATCTATCTTGTCAACAGTGGACCATCAGATTTCTTTACCCCAAAGGTTCCGATTCGCAACGCACTCTATCGTAACAATCACGACGGGACGTTTACTGACGTAACTGAAAAAGCAGGAGTCGCTTGCGGGACGATGGGTTGCTTCGGAATGGGAGCAGCAGCCGCCGATTTTGACGGTGATACCTGGACAGATCTATATGTCACCAACTATGGGCGGAATGTTTTGTATCACAACAACGGCAACGGCACATTCACTGATGTAACGGATAAAGCTGGCGTAGCGGCTCCAAACTGGTCTACCTGCGCCGTGTGGTTTGATTACGATAATGATTCCAAGCTCGATCTCTTTGTCTCTAGCTTTGTGCAGTACAGCAGTCATGGCTCAATTTTCTGTGGAGACAATCGCATAGGCAAACGCTATTACTGCGTACCTCGCGTCTTCAAACCTCGATCCAGTTATTTGTTTCGTAACGACGGCACTGGAAAGTTCTTGGATGTGAGCCAGGCGTCAGGTATTGCCGCGTCGCCGGGTAAATCATTTGGCGTTGTAGCCACCGATGTTAAAAATGACGGCTTAACCGATTTGTTTGTCGCGAACGATACGATGCCAAACTTCCTGTTTGTCAATAAAGGCAAAGGCAAGTTCGAAGAAGTAGGTTTGCTAGCGGGCGTCGCCTACAGTGATGCCGGTTCGCCGCGATCGGGAATGGGCGTTGATGCCACTGACTACGACTCCGACGGTTGGCAAGATTTATTCGTTGCGAACATCGATCAGGAACTGTTCAGTCTTTATCAGAATCAGAAAGATCTAACCTTCATCGATAAACCAGGCGAGGTCGGACAGGCGACCAGGTTATTGAGCGGCTGGGGCTTGAAGTTTTTCGATTACGATAATGATGGCGATTCTGACCTCATTCTCGCAAACGGGCATCCCGATGATATGGTTGAGATTCAATCGTTGAAGGTAAAGTACAGAGAGCCCTTGTTGATGTTTGAGAACGTTAACGGGAAATACAAGGATGTCAGCAGCAGTTCCGGAAAAGCTTTCACTAAAGACTGGCCGGCACGTGGTCTTTCTGTAGGGGACTACGACAATGATGGTGATCTCGATGTGCTCGTTATAAATAACGGTGAAGCACCGTTACTCCTCCGAAACGACGGTGGGAATCGCAACAACTGGTTGGGTCTGCAACTGATCGCAACAAAGAGTAACCCGGAAGCCGTGGGCGCAATCATCACATGGGAAGCTGGGGGCGCAAAATACAAACGGCTCAAGACTGCAGGCGGGAGCTATCTTTCTTCTCACGATCCTCGCGAGATCCTCGGCGTAGGTAGCGCGAGCAAAATCGATTCGGTTGAAATTAAATGGCCGAGCGGCCGAGTTGATAAGCTCACGAACCCGCCCCTTAACAAATACTTGAAAGTTGTAGAAGGCAGAACACAGTCCGCCAACTCATCTACAAATCGATAACTGTTTGAACCAGCCCCAGTTTACTCATTCGGTTACGGATTGAGTTATACAACCTTCGTTTATCGGAATCTGAATGATAGGTTCATCGTCACTATCGGTCGATGGGACAGGTGGATATCAATGTTGTTGTCAAGAACGCTGGCAATCGCGCCGGCGAAGAAATCGTACAGTTGTACGTCACCCATCTCAACTCCAAGGTTTCGCGTCCGATCAGAGAATTGAAAGGCTTTACGCGTATCCATCTCAACCCTCAAAAAGAAGCTACAGTAAAACTGAACTTACCGGCCTCGCGGCTCGCTTACTCGAATGTTGAGTTACACCGCTGGGTAGTGGAAAAGGATCAAATAGAGATCGCCGTGGGTGCGTCATCGCAAGATCTGAGGCTAAGAAACACTATTCGAGTGCAATGAAATGACATTACGTGCGAAGCATACAACTCTTTTCCGGTTCCTATTGCCGGTTTTTATTCTGGTTGCAACCGATGTTGTTTGGGGTGACGTACGAGTGCCATCGATCATCGGCGACAACATGGTATTGCAGCAGGGTGTGAGACTCCGCATCTGGGGAATCGCAAATCCGGGAGAGCGGATTACGATTGAATTTGCTAAGAAATCGGCAAACACGATTGCAGGGGCACAAGGCCGATGGGAGGCGTGGATTGGTCCGTTCAAAGCAGGCGGACCATTCAACCTGATTTTGAAGGGTACGAATACTGTAATTATCAAAAACGTTTTGATTGGAGAGGTGTGGGTTTGTTCCGGACAATCGAACATGGAATGGCCCTTGATCAATAGTGCACAGGGTGCTCAGGAGGTCGCTCAGGCAAACCACCCGGAAATAAGACTGTTTACAGTTGAACACAAAACTTCACAGTCACCGGTTTTGAACGTGGAGGGACGCTGGGTCGTCACCACACCTGACGAGGTTGCGCAGTTTTCGGCGGTCGGGTATTTCTTTGGCCGCGAACTGCATCAGCGCCTCAAGATACCTGTGGGTCTTATTAATAGTTCCTGGGGTGGTACACCTGCGGAAGCATGGACCACGCATGAAGCATTGGTTTCGTCGACGGAGTTGAAACCTATCCTCGATAGGTACGAGAGCAGTCTGAAAACACCGCTTGAGACGAAAGAAGCTTATGCGCGCGCACTTGCCACTTGGGAAGAGAAGAATCTCTATATCGACTCGGAGAATAGGGGTGAGCCTCTGGGTTACGCCGATCCGGCGGCGGTAACGGCCGACTGGGGTACCATCGATCTTCCAAAGCAATTCGAAACTGCAGGACTACTTATCGACGGAGCGGTTTGGTTCCGCAAGATCGTAGACTTACCCGATTCCTGGGCCGGTAGGGATCTGATGCTGAACCTTCCCGCGATCGACGATTACGACACTTCTTATTTCAATGGAGTCAGAATCGGGTCAACTGGTAGAGAGACGCCGAACAGTTACACCGTCCCCCGCAAGTATGTGGTTCCAGGTTCTCTCGTGCGATCGGGCCGCAACGTCATCGCTGTGCGCGTTTTCGATAGCGCGGGGGAGGGCGGCTTTAGTCGCGGAGGGGCGATGTCGCTTAGTGCTTCTGAATCTGAAGTGATTTCTCTTCGTGGAGATTGGTCATACAAGATTGAGTTGGCGCTAGAGCCGAAGCATCCTGATTGGGGTACGCGGCCTGCCGTGATTGGACTTGAAAATCAAAACAATCCGAGCGTTCTCTACAACGCTATGATTGCACCCCTAGCGTTGTTTCCAATACGAGGCGTTATTTGGTATCAGGGCGAAAGTAACGCCGGCCGTGCATATCAATATCGCACGCTCTTTCCCGCTATGATTCGCAGCTGGCGAACTGCGTGGCGCAACGATTTCCCGTTCTACTTCGTGCAATTGCCGAACTGGCGGTCACAAAAAAAAGATCCTGACGAAAGTGACTGGGCCGAGTTGCGGGAAGCACAGATGATGACGTTGCGTGAGAGAAACACCGGGATGGCAATCACAATCGATCTAGGTGATGAACTCGACCTTCATCCGAAGAACAAAGTCGATGTAGGGCGCCGGCTTGCCGCCCTGGCTCTCGCGCACACCTATCGTCAACACGTGACTCCGTCAGGACCGCTTTTCGAGCGATTTAAGATTGAAAGGAATGCCATTCGAATTTTTTTCAAATATGGCGCGGGATTACAAACATTGGATGGTGGACCCGTTCGCGGATTTGCGATTGCCGGAGCCGACAGACGGTTCGTCTGGGCTGATGCGCGGATCGATGGCGACACGATTGTTGTTTCCAGCCCTATGGTTCCGACGCCAGTGAATGTGCGTTACGCTTGGGCCGACAATCCAGTAGCCAATCTTTACAACAGAGCGCGATTGCCGGCATCGCCGTTTAGAACCGACAGCTGGCCCGTTATTACGACAGATCGGCGATGATTGAGTACAATTCGGAGCTAAGCTCGAATATTGCGGATTGATGTAACGCTGTAGTGTTATGCAACGCTTTGCATAAAATCGCTTAGCGACTTTTGTGCAATGCACCACGCAACAAGAAACTGGCACCAACCATTCGGACTTTCAACGCTTGAGTTCTGAGGAAGCTAGCACCAAGTCTTTCACACCTGATACGACCACAAACTCCAGAGCGCTATGTGGCTTCGCGGCTTCTTCCAGTCTAGCCATTGTAGTCTCACGCCAATCGCGTGGCGCCACAACCCCAGACTTCAAATATGAGAGAGCCTGTAATCCAATCTCACCGAGTTGGGTGAGGTTCTGTGCCAGCGGTTTGATCTCCGTTAATGCGGGAGACCGCTCGATAACAGCATTCAGTTGAGCTCCCGAAGTTTGCCAATCGGACAGCATCAGGCTCAACTCTGCTCGATAAAGCTGGTAACGAGGAGCATCAGCAAGGAATTGACGGACCATCAGCGAAAACCTCCTGCCCGTCTCGCTATCTGGCGTTGTTGCATCAATCACTCCTGTTAACGGGCTCAGCATTGTCTGTGGGCGCATCTCATAGCGACGGTATTCTTTCACTGGTTCGATTGCTGAGACGAGGGTCTTCAAGGCGGCGATGTCGTCCCGGCCCACCAGCCGTCGCAGCATCATGTCCTGATTTCTCTTGTGAGTTAATCCAAGCTCTTCCAGTTGAATACTGAGTACTGCCAGCCGCCGGTACATACTATCGATGTCATTGACTGAGCGGGGTGACCACAGTCGTTCCGCAATTGCTGCTGTACGAGGCCAAATGCGAGAGTCGATTGTTTCGGGTGTAACCCACTCTCCCCACATTGTCGCTTCGCCGCCGAGGACATGCTTTGCTTGCTCGGGTGTGAGATCACTATCTGCCGGTAACGGATCGGCAACATAGTGTTGAGAGGCTGGAAAAATCAGATCGATGTAATAGCCGTTCGAAAGGATTCCGTCATACCCCTTTTTGGCTGCGTCCGCCAATGCTTTGGTCCCACGCCAGGAATGAATCACAACGTCATTCGGCAGTTCAGGTTGAAGGATTTCGTCCCAACCGATCATTTTCTTTCCGTGCTTTTGCAGAATCTTCAACAGGCGCTGGTTGAAATAGGCTTGCAGTGCATGATGGTCCTTAAGGCCTTTCGCCTTCATGAAAGTCTGTATCTTTGGGTTTCGATCCCATTGTTTGCCTTCGTTCTCGTCTCCGCCGATGTGCATGTATTCATCAGGGAACAGTGCCGCCATCTCACCGAGAAACGTATCGAGGAATTTGTAGACGTCTTCGCGCGTCGGGTCTAATGCCGGTTCGAAAATTCCAGGTTGCCGTTCGATTTTGTAAGGCCCCGGTGCACTGCCGAGTTCCGGATGGCCCACGAGCCAACTCGTGCTGTGCCCGGGAATATCAAACTCCGGCATAACGCGAATCCCTCGTTCACGGGCATAAGCTATAACCTCGCGCACCTGATCTTGCGTGTAGTACAGCCCGTCAGACCCCAGAGTGTGGAGCTTCGGAAATTTCTTACTCTCTACGCGAAAACCCTGGTCTTCAGTGAGGTGCCAGTGGAGCACGTTAAGTTTCACTGCAGCCATCGCATCGAGATTGCGTTTGAGAACTTCCATCGGCTCGAAGTGCCTGCCGATATCAATTAGCAATCCTCTCCACGGAAAGCGTGGCTGATCCTGAATCGTCACTGCCGGCAAGTAATAACCATCGCGATCCGCGTGAAGCAGTTGAAGGAGAGTTTCCAGGCCGCGCAGAGCGCCCACGACTGTTGGGGCTACGAGTCGCGCCTGTTTTTCATTAATCTCTAAGCGGTAACTCTCATCTTCGCGAACCGAAGGAATCGTTGCGCCAGCTTTGTCGACTTGAACTAGCAGAGCAGCGGTGTTTTCATCCGTCGCACGATCGTAAGACAAGCCCATGACCGTTCGGCCTGCCAGTCGCACAAGCATTCGCGAGATGCCATGACTAAGGCGATCGTCGACAAAACCCCTTGTGGCGACGTTGAACGCGCCGGTTACTTTTAGTCGGCCCGGCTGAAGCACTATCGATGCCGGTGTTGGCATGAGGTTCAGCTCATCACTGGTGACGCTTGTTGCTGATTGCTGAGCGTGGCCGTTCGAAGGCAAGATTGAAATTGAAGTTGTTAGCACAGCCAGTTGGAGGGCTCGAATGATTGAATTTGTTCGTCGCACGGTTTTTTCGGTCTCTGAGTAAGCCGTCGATAGTGCCATTCAGTACCGTCCGCGGTAGCGGATGGCCAGGACTCAACGCGCACAGCGTCGTGAGACGGGTGTTGAATCCTGACCATCCGCTACCGCGGACGGTACTGAATGGCGCGCACTTAATCAGAGCCTCCTATCGTCCGGTTTAGTTTAATGTTTCAGCGTCACAGCATGTGACAAATTTGTGGCCGACCCTGTGGTTGCATTGTACTTTAAGTCACGCTCCAGTACTTCGATACAGTTCATGCAAATCAATAAACATCGTTCTCTACTCTTCAGCACGGTAGCGCTCCTTCTGATTCTGTCTTTGCCTATTGCTCCTGCAACTCAGCGTGTGTACCAAACCACTCAGAAGGCGAAATGGCGCTTGGTCTGGTCTGACGAGTTCACCGGGGCGAAAGGACCAGCGGTTGATACAACGAAGTGGGGATTTGATATCGGGGGTAAAGGCTGGGGCAACAACGAACTCCAGACCTACACCGATCGCACTACAAATGCTTTCGTTCGCAACGGTTTGTTAAATATCAAAGTACTACGAGAAAAATTCACCGGGCCTGACAATATAAGTCGCGAATACACCTCAGCAAGACTGCTCACGGAAAACAAGTTCACACGGCGGTACGGCCGGTTCGAAGCGCGAATTAAAGTGCCATACGGTCAGGGAATTTGGCCTGCCTTCTGGATGCTCGGAGACAACATTCGCACGGCCGGTTGGCCTCAATGTGGCGAGATCGACATCATGGAATATATCGGTCGCGAACCTTTCAAGGTGTTCGGCACACTGCATGGACCAGGATATTCAGGAGCGAATGGTCTGAGCACAAGTCGCATTCTCACGAACGGCAAGAAGGTTTCTGACGACTTCCACACTTTTGCGGTTGAGTGGGAGCCGAACGTAATTCGTTTCTACATCGACCGTATGCTGTACAAGACCCGTACTCCAGCAGAATTACCTGCCGGTGCGTCCTGGGTTTTTGATCGGCCGTTCTTTCTAATTCTAAACGTCGCTGTTGGCGGCAACTTTCCAGGCAATCCTGACGCTACTACGGTGTTTCCACAATCGATGCAGGTGGATTACGTCCGGGTATACAAACGTGCAGACTTGTAGTCACTGCACGATCTCGAACGATGCTTGTGCTTTGGACAGCTTGAGCTTCACCATATCTCTGGTTTCAATTACCGCTTTGTATTTCCCAGGCGTGAGGCCTGTCAGCTTTATAAATTTCGCAAAAGCCACGTGAGGTACGGGCTGCGACGTGATTTCGGTGAGCTCAAACTCGAATGGTTTTGCAGCGAGCTCACCGTCTTTTTCCAGCTCGACAGAAGCTCTCACTCGCGGTTTTTTCGTATCTGGTATCAGCGCCGCGTTGTAGAACCTGAACAGGATTATCATACGTCGCGTTGTGGCTTAACACTGGCTCAGTCGCAGAGGAATTGCTCGTCCACGATTGGCAACACGATCTTTTCTCGCCGAGCGGATGCACGACCGGAGGCGCGGTCTTTGACCATTAGTTCGATCGTGTACGAACCGGGCTCGAGTTCAATGTCCTGCCGGTAAAAGATCTTATCGTTCAGAATCGATTGATACTGTTCACCCGAAAGTTGCGAGCGCGGCAAGGATAGGACGAGTTTGTTGTACGCTAAGCGTAGATCTGAGTTGGAGGTATTCCTCGAACACACAGCGCGAGATATTGCTTGTGCTGCTGCTGATCCACCGGTAGCACTACTGATAGGACCACTCACCGCTCCTGCAGCGAGTTGGTCACGCAGACTGTCGATTGTGGTTTGAAGATCGCGAATGGTTAGCATCAAGCCGAAGCAGACGACTCCTGAAGACAGCCGGCAAGCTAAAATGTTTTGCGAAATTCATTCTCACTCTAACGAAGCGTAAACCTTTCTTTTAGGCCGCCTATCGAGATTTCAAACTCGCCGGGCTCAACTACGGATTTATTGTTGGTATCGATGAAAGCCAGATCCTCCTGCCGCAGCCGGAAAGTTAACGTGCGGCTTTGTCCGGGTTCAAGCTGGATCTTGGCGAAACGCTTCAGCCGTTTGCCTGCCGGAGTCAAACTGGCCACAAGATCCGTCAGGTAAAGCTGAACGACTTCTTTACCTGCGCGCGAGCCGCTGTTCGTCACTGTTACCGAAACAGCAATGTCGTCTTGCTTCGTGATTGTCTTCTTGTCGAGTTTGAGATCTTTGTAGCTGTAACTTGTATAGCTTAGTCCCGATCCGAACTCGAAAAGCGGTTTGATGCCCGCGCTATCAAAAGACTCCGTTTCGAACGCTGGACGATCATACATCAACAGCGCGTTTGGGCTACGCGGGTACGTGTAAGGAAGCTTGCCGCTCGGATTGACGTCGCCGAAGAGAACGTCGGCTACTGCTTGTCCGCCTTCATGGCCCGGATTGTAAGCAAGCAGAACCGCTCCCGCAGCGTCCGCGATCCGACTGACTATTCGTGGTCGGCCCTCGACCAACACCAGCACCACAGGTTTGCCGGTGGCTTGTATTGCTGCGGCAAGTTTTTGCTGCGGCTCCCCGAGATACAAGTCGGGAAGGTTGCCGGGGGTCTCTGTGTACGAACCTTCGCCAAGGCAGAGCACAACAACATCGGCGTCCTTCGCAGCCGCAACAGCTGCGTTGATGTCTACTTCACTCTCGACGTCTGTGGGCGTGCCGTTGGAAGCCCCACCGGCCCGTCGCGAAATCTTTGTTCCCGGAACGTAGCTCACATTCCCTGGTCCAACCTTAGCTTCAACGGCTCGTCGGATGGTCAGGCGATCTTTCGGATAAAGAGATTCTTCTGAGCCTTGCCAAACGTAGCTCCAGCCATTGTTCAAAGAAATCAGAGAATCAGCAGTGGGCCCGGTGACCAAAACTTTCTTCGTTTTGGAGAGCGGCAATAAGTTATTTTCATTCTTCAACAACGTCATCGATTCTTGCGCCGCCTGCAGACTTGTTTGTCGTGCCTCCATCGATCCCAGGCGAGACTTGAGACTTGGATCGGGCATCGGCTTGTCAAACAAGCCCAGTTCAAATTTGACTCGGAGAATTCGACGCACCGCTTCGTCAATGCGCGACTGCGGAACGGCTCCTTCTTTTACTAGTCCGATAAGAATGTCTGCAAAGCTGTAGTCCAATGGCACCATACTCATGTCGATCCCCGCCATGATTGCCATCTTCGTCGCTTCCTTCTCGTTCGCTGCAACTCTCCAGTCACTCACGAGCTTTTTGATATCTGCCCAGTCGGAGACGACGAACCCTTTGAAGCCAAGTTCGTCGCGAAGAATGTCAGTCAGGATGTGATGATTCACATGGCCTGGGACACCGTTTATGTCTGCAGAGTTCACCATGACTGTTTTAGCGCCGGCATGAACAGCTCCAGCGAAGGTTGGGAGAAAATACGTGCGGAGATAATGTTCCGGAATCCAAGCCGGGGTGCGATCGCGCCCGTTCAACGGAAAGCTGTAGCCCATGTAGTGTTTCAAACTGGCCGCCACATGATCGGGTGATGAAACGTCGTCGCCCTCAAGCCCGCGAACGAATGCCACACCAAGTACCGTTGCCAGATGTGGATCTTCACCGAACGTCTCCCAGAACCGTGGCCAAATGGGATTGCGTCCGATATCCAACACGGGTGAGAAACTCCACGGGATTCCGGCTGCTCGAGTTTCGATCGCCGTAAACTCTGACGCGCGTTTCATCAGTTCCGGATTCCACGTGGCAGCCATGCCGATTTCCTGCGGAAACAACGTTGACCCGCGGACGTAGGTGGCGCCATGAATAGAATCAATGCCATAGAGGACGGGAATCTTTAGGCGATTCTTGTTCGCAGCTTCCTGGAGTTGACGAATGATGTCCTGCCATTTGTCGGCCGTGAGTGCTTGATCGTAAACGTTAAGAATAGATCCCACTCCGTAACGGTTGATTGCTTTCTCGAGTTTCGCAGGATCAAGCTGCATGGTCTGATCTCTGCCACTTGCGACCATCTCTAATGCCAGCTGCGTCATCTGACCGACTTTCTCTTCAAGGGTCATCTGTTTCAGAAGCGCTTCGATCCTTTGGGAGTAATCACGTTCAGTTCCGCGCGCTCGGATCGTATTTTGTAGAAACAAGTCACTGTCGATTGTCTCAGTCGCGACGGGGTCGTTGGTTTTCTGTTGATGGTTTGTTATCAGCAGGGAACGACTTTTAGCTACAACTTGAACAAAGTTCCCAAAGTTAAAAAACAACGTCGTCGCTAACAGAAGCGCCAGAGTTTTCATAATTGTTTCCTTGGGACGGGAATCGAGAAGCTGCGCGCGTATTTTCTTTTATTACAGTGGCTTAATCAAGCGTTTCGTTTGTAGTCACGTTAAGAGCTTCAGACACACCGGCGTCGGAATCTCGGCCGTTTGCCCTGTCTGTGTGAGCCTGCCGGTGGACGGATCGATACGAAATGTCACTACGGAGTCGGACCGTTGATTTGCCACGAGCAGGTAAGTTCCTGTGGGATCGATGACAAAATTGCGTGGCCAATCACCGCCGGTTGAAACGTGCTCCACGAGTGATAGCTGACCCGACTTGGGGTCGATGCTGAACACCACGATGCTGTTGTGGCCACGATTTGAGCCGTACAAAAACTTGCCATCTTGAGAGACGTGGACGTCCGCGCAGAAGCTCGCGCCTCCAAAACCTTGTGGAAGAGTTGAAATTATCTGTTGTGGATTTAGATCAGCTCCTGTTGAGTCGTACATGTACGCAGCCATTGTCGAATCGAGTTCGTTAATCACGTATGCGAATTTGTTGTTTGGATGAAACGTCAAGTGGCGTGGGCCGGCGCCGGGTTTCGTTGCGATCGCAGCATGATTGAGGAGAGTTCCGTCCTTCTCGTTGAACCGGTAGACGACGATCTTGTCGATGCCAAGATCAACCGTAAAGGCGTGGCGGTTCGATTTATCCAACACGATACAGTGCGCGTGCGGTGCTTGTTGGCGATCGCGATTTATACTGCTGCCGCTGTGTTGCACGACGCTGACGGCTTCTCCCAAACTACCATCGTGTTTGATTGGCAAAACCGAAGCGTTGCCACTCTCGTAATTTGCGAGCAAAACGAATTTGCCTCTTCCATCTTGTGTTACATAGCACGGCGCAGCACCCTTCGACGATCTCTGATTGAGGTAGGTTAGGTCACCAGTTCTTCGATCGATTGCAAATGAACTTATTGCGCCGCTCGGTTTACCGTCGAACTGTGAGACCTCGTTTACGGCGTAAAGGAATCGACGTTTCCGATCGATCGTCAGGTATGAAGGATCGACTACACCTTTTATCGTTTTGAAATGTTTGAGTGCGCCGTTCGACATGTTCAATCGATATATGTAGATACCTTCACTCTTTGTCGACGTCGTATAAGTTCCGACATAAACCGTCAGTTCGCCCGGGGTGTTGGCTTTTGAATGAGCGTGTGGCCTGAAAAGACCGAGCGCGGTGACGGTTGATCCCGAGATTTGCATGAATTTTCGGCGCGATAGTTTCTGTTTTGGCATTTTGTCTGTTGTCTGTTTTGAAGTTTGCCCAACTCATGGAGTTTATCCGGAGGAGTTTTCTTGACACAACATGCCGCTTGGTATAGGTTCAACT
>JBKPMX010000068.1:0-32191 GCA_046765655.1 Acidobacteriota bacterium | reverse complement strand
TGCTAACGGCGTGCAAAACAGTTTGATGCTAACGGCGTGCAAAACAGTTTGATGCTAACGGCGTGCAAAACAGTTTGATGCTAACGGCGTGCAAAACAGTTTGATGCTAACGGCGTGCAAAACAGTTTGATGCTAACGGTGTGTGCGAAACAGTTTGATGCTACAAACTCCGATCTCGTAGCTTCTTCAACAGCTCCTTAGCCTCTTCCGGAGTGATGTTGTCGGGATCAATCGTGCGGAGATCAGCAATTACTTTTTCGTTTGCCAGATCGAAGAGCGACACCTGGGCGACCGCTTTTCTTCGACCGGCACGTCGCGCTGCAGCCTCCAACGCCGTATCGCTCGTAGTCGTTGAAGTTGATCCTTCGCCTCCTGCCTGTGCTGCCACCGCTCTCACTTCCGTCGTGGAATCAGCAAGCTGAACCTCATCGGCGAACACGTCGAGTTCGTAGCGCTCGAGACGAGCTAACACTTCGCGCGCATTTGCGAGAACCACAGGTGGCAATCCCGCCAACCGTGCTACTTCAATTCCGTACGACTTCGACGCGCGACCACGCTCGAGCCGATGCAGGAACACAACTTCACCTTCACGCTCTGTCGCGGTGATTTGATAATTCTGGGCGCCTGGTAAACGTTCCGCGAGTTCGGTGAGCTCGTGATAGTGCGTAGCGAATAGGGTCTTGGCTGAATGATCAGCTGAATTGTGCAAATACTCCGCCACTGCCCATGCGATTGAGAGGCCGTCGAATGTTGCTGTCCCTCGACCGATTTCATCCAGCAGCACAAGCGAACGAGGAGTTGCGCTGTGCAGGATCGCCGCGGTCTCGGTCATCTCCACCATGAATGTCGATCGACCTCTCGTCAGATCGTCCGATGCGCCCACTCGTGTCCAGATTCGATCCAACAGCGGTAGACGCGCGCGCTCAGCCGGAACAAAGCAGCCAGTCTGCGCAAGAATGCAAATGATCGCAGTCTGCCGCAGCACAGTACTCTTACCGCCCATGTTCGGGCCGGTGATTATTAGGAGGCGATCTGTTGAGTTGTTGAGATAGACAGTGTTCGGAACAAACGGCTCCTCACTAAAGACTTCAATGACTGGATGACGACCTTGGATGATCTCGAGTTCATCACCGTCGTGCATGAGTGGCTTCACAAACCGCAGGCGAGCTGAAGATTCTGCAAGCGCGGCGAGTGCGTCCAGTGCAGCCAGTGCACGTGCGGTCATCTGAATGCGCTTCGTCTCGACGGCGATCTGACGACACACCTCGCTGAATATCTCCGCTTCGAGTTGAATGATTCTCTCTTCTGAACCGAGGACCTTCTTTTCCCAATCGCGAAGCTCCGGTGTCGTGAAGCGTTCGGCATTAGCGAGTGTTTGCCGGCGCTCATAGTCCACTGGTACACGCGCGGCATTCGCTTTAGAAACCTCGATGAAATAACCAAAGACGCCATTGAAGCGAATGCGAAGATTGTTGATGCCGCTTCGGGTGCGTTCACTCGCTTCCATCGCAGCGATGATCTGCTTGGCATTCCGACTTATGCTTCTCAGCTCATCCAACTCAGCTGCGTACCCGTCCTTGATGACGTTGCCATCGGTCAGCTTTGCCGGCGGATCATCAACAATCGCTTGGCCGATCACCGTTCGAATGTCGGGGAGATCGTCAGTGTTTTCGGCGAGCACTTGCAGCATCGATGCTTGAGTTGTGCTGAGTGCCTGTTTGATTGCCGGCACTTGAGCGAGCGATCGCTGCAACGCAACGAGATCTCGCGGTGTTGCCGATCCCAGACTGATTCGACCGAGCACTCGCTCGAGATCCGTGACCTCTTTGAGTAAGGAACGAATTCGATCGCGCAGCATTTGCGATGCGAAGAGATCCTGCACCGAGGCGAGTCGCGCCTCGACTTCACCGCGCTTGATGCACGGCCGCAGCAGCCAGGAGCGAAGCAGACGTCCGCCCATGCCGGTGACAGTTTGATCGATTACCTGCAGCAATGAACGACCGCTGCCCCCCGCGAGCGATTCGACGAGTTCAAGATTTCTAACGGTCACGCTATCGAGGACCAAATGATCATGAGGTTCGAAATAGACGAGATCCGTGATGTGCGCAGCAGCAGCGCGTTGTGTGTCTTGTGCGTAGCGCAAACATGCCCCTGCGGCACGCGTTGCTTCGTCTTTCTTCGCGAGTCCGTACCCGTCTAGTGATTGAACCTTGAAGTGCGTCCGCAGAGTGTTCGAGCAATCATCGCGTTGCCACAGCCAGTCTTCGAGTGGCGTCAAAGTGGCATCAATACCGTACTCGTTTGCAGAAATAGCACTCGACTGCGACTCACTTAAATCATTAGCCTGTCTTCCGTCATTGTTTCGTGCCCGGAGAGGAAGCGACGCTGTTTGAACCTTTCCCGAAAGTCCGGTTTTGATTAAAGGCCCCAATGAAGCAGGGAAGAGAAGCTCACGCGGCGAATACGATTCAAGATCGGCGCGGATTCTGAGCCACGCGTCTTTGCCGGTCTCCTGCGTCGCGCGAAACTCGCCGGTCGAAATATCAAGAAACGCTGCGCCGACCGCATCACCTGTGGCGCAAACGGCTGCGAGATAGATGGACTCACGCGCTTCAAGTAGTTGGGGATCGATTGGAGTTCCGGGCGTAACGATACGCACGACTTCACGGCGCACAAGCTTTTTGGTCTTTCCGGCTTCTTCGGTTTGTTCACAGATCGCAACTCGATAACCTTTGCGCACTAACTTCGAGATGTAGTTGGCGGCCGAGTGATGCGGAACGCCGCACATGGGTACAGGATCGCCACGTTCTTTGTGCCGCGCAGTTAAAGTAATTTGCAGTTCGCGCGAGCCAGTGACGGCGTCGTCGAAGAAGAGTTCGTAGAAATCTCCGAGACGAAAAAACAGTAGCGTTCCCGGATGCTGCTGCTTCAGGTCGTAATACTGCCGCAGCATAGGCGTTGAATTGGAAGAAGTCATACGTGAGTGCTAGTGGGTTTGCATAATAAACGCTAAATGAGAAATAGGCTACACACCCGAGAGTGTTTTAAGCCGATTCTCAGCTAGCGCCTTTGTTCAGATTTCTAAAGCGTTAGTTCATGAGAATGGAAGATCAGTGATGCAGCGAGCACGAGACAAACTAGCGCGAGCCACCAAAGAATACGTTGTCGACGTAGAAGATTGCCGGTTGGATACAAGCGTCGATATTCGCGGTGAAGCCGTACAGTTTTCGTCGGATACCGCCCAAGGTGATTAAACTGTTCGTTTTCTGGCAATTTGTCGTTAACCGCGTCAACAATCGCAAACTGAATAATGGAAGCACCGAGACCGAGACCGCCAACGCAAAGAAGAAGTACGCAAGCTGCTACCAGCTTAAACATAATTCCATCCATTATTATGCCGTCTGATACCGTCGGCAATGCTTGTGATGCGCGATTGAGACAGAACTTGAATGCAAAATCTCATAGTTAGTCACGACGAGTGAGTTAGCAGACTTACCGATTCCTAAAGATTATGCTAATTTCCACGCCAAACTTTCCTGACACTGATTAAACGTGGACAAGAACGCGACCAATCAACTGCTAACAACGTCTCTTCGCGAACACGTTCAGGCAGTCCAGTCTTTACTGGAGACTGGGCTCGCTGACATTGAACGCGCCGGTCAACTCATCTGCTCAACTCTTACTAAAGGCAACAAGATTCTAACTTGTGGAAATGGCGGTAGCGCCGCCGATGCTCAACATATCGCTGCGGAACTGATTGGGCGTTACGAACAAGAGCGTAGGTCTTGGCCTGCCATTGCTTTAACTACAGACACATCCGCATTGACTGCCTTAAGTAACGACTTTGGTTACGCCGAAGTATTCGCTCGACAAGTCGCCGGTCTCGCCGTCGGTGGTGATCTACTGATCGCGATCAGCACGAGTGGGAAATCACCAAACGTCATAAAAGCTGCTGAGAAAGCGCGTGAGATCGGTTGCCAGGTTATTGGCTTGACCGGAGAGATCAGCGAACCCCTCGCGTCCCTTTGTGATGTCTGCGTCGCTGTTCCTTCCAAGAGAACTGCGCGCGCGCAAGAAGCTCACATCACCATTGGTCACCTTTGGTGCGAGATGGTCGATCAGATGAATGCCGGCAGTTAACGCACAGTTTTCGCCGACTGATTCGGTGACCAGCCCACGAAAGTTGTTCACGAAATAAGATCTCAAATGCTTTTGTAGTGAACGATCGCGCGGAAATTCAAAATACAACACCCTCGATTTTTAAATCTCTTGACACATCCAATAGTTCTAATTAGTCTCAGCGCGTTCCAACTGTGAATTGGCGAAACGTCCTCTGCGAATCCCGACGTAGAATTCCGACGAAGACGGTTTAATGCTCCCACGTCTAAACTCGAAGCGCTCATCTCTACAACCAGAAACCTACCCTTTAGGTGAGAAGAGGGGACCATCTAACGCTGCATTCGCGTTGGCTCTCGTCTCGTTGAGTCATACACCGGTTGAGCAGCGGATTTATGCGGCAATGTTAGCTTCCGCGCTCGCAGGAAACGCTGAGTGTTCATTCACCGCGCGCGAGTTGACTGGTCTGACCGGTCTTCGAAGTCTCACGACCATTCGCCGGGCTTTGGATGGATTGCTTTCGAAGTTGAGTGTGGAGCGCGCCCCACGAACGAATGGCGACGGAAAACGCGATCTTGGGAGTGAATACCGTGTCTACACACCCGTTGAGGTTTTGAGTCGGCGAAAAGAAGGAAGCGGGGATCGCATCGCCCCGCGCAACTATTCATTCGAAAGGGCCATAGCGCGCGTTGCTGAGAATCCGTTGTTAAGCCGACGCGAAGGACAAGTGGCGCTGTATTGCGTCGAAGGTCTGACAAACGCAGAGATCGGGAAGCGCCTTGATGTCAGCGAACAGACCGTAAAGTTTCATCTGCGGCATGTCTTCGTGAAGTTTGGCGTAAAGCGGCGCGCCGAACTGATCTCAAGACTCTTGATGTAATCGATCGTTTTCAGAACAAGCGGTTAAGTTTTGACAATTCGATGCTGCCTCGCAAGAGAGGCTTCCCCACGGGGTTCTGTGTGTGGACCACTTCCTGTCGTTCGTTAACGGGAATGCCATGCAAGGCTGGAGGTGTATTTAAATGACGACCGGAGTCGTGAGAGCAAAGAGCACATCAAGCAGGAAGAAGAAGCGCAAAAAGAAAACAGCGCTGGTCATCTGTCGCGATCGAAAGCAGTTTTGGACCACACAAACACAGTTCTGGCAGTGGGTGAGGGAGGGCATCGTAATTAAAACGGGAGAACAACCGTTGACTGGAAGTTTTAGACGCGAGCACGAAGAGTTGCTGGTGCTCCTGAGTAACACCGTCTTGAATCTCGCGCATCCGAACCACATGCGCGAAGCGTTGTTATCGCGAAGAATTGGAATTGCGGGAAAGTAGGGGATTGATATTGAGGTCTCTCATTTCACTTTCAACTCTCTGCGCAATCTCCGCGTTGTCGTCTCTTGCGTTTACCGTCTCGCAACTTCCACCGCCGAGACGTAGAGGTTGCGCAGAGATTCGAGCATTCCAAGAGCCGTTCTAGTTAGGAGTTCTCATGAAAGTTTTTTTAGTCTTATTCGCTGCGTTGCTCTTAACGGTGAATGTCGTCGCTCAGCAGTCACCCGAGAGTGTCGCTGCGTTGGTGAACCAACCGACAAATGATTCGGTCTATCGAATCGGCCCAGGTGATGTGCTTGACATTCGTGTTTACAACAAGCCGCAACTCGCACGTGACGCAGTGCGCGTTGAGGGCAATGGCATGATTCGGATGCCCCTGATCGAAACTGACATTCAAGCCGCTTGTAAAACCGAAAGCGAATTGGCGAAAGACATCTCGACGCAGTACGCCAGGTACTACAAGAATCTGCACGTAGATGTTTTCATAAAGGAGTACCACTCAAAGCAAGTCGCGATCATTGGTGCGGTAAACGATCAGAGCCGGTTTGAACTGCAGCGACGTGTTCGTCTCCTTGAATTGCTCACTTACGCGAAGGGGCCTTCAGCAAAAGCGGGCCAGACAATCAATGTCGTTCACGGTCAAATGTCATCGCTCTGTCACGATGGCGACGCTGAAGATCTGAATAAGACATTTTCCAGTTACCATCTGAGCGACACGCTGCGAGGCGACCCAAACGCGAATCCTTATCTCGACGGTGGGGATATCGTTACGCTTCCAGAAGCTGATCAGGTTTACGTTGTTGGCAACGTGTTCACGCCAATCACGATCGCGTTGAAAGAACCTGTAACGTTATCGAGTGCGATTGCGATGGCCGGCGGACTGCGGCAGGACACGAAGAAGGACAAGATTCGAATCGTGCGACAGGATCCTGGATCGACGACGAAGAAAGAGATCATCGTCGATTTGTATGCAATCGAAAAGCACAATGCAGAGGATCCGCTGTTACAACCGAACGACATCATCGACGTCCCCACTTCAGCAGGAAAGAGTTTCTTGCGGAGTTTGTTTCAAGGCGTGGTTCCCAGCGTAGGCCAACTGCCCGTCCGTGCGATTCCTTAATCAATGCAGTCAGTCGCTGATCCTGCACAACTGAAACTGTCTTCAGAGCATAGCTTCCGCAACGCGTCCACACTTCGGTTGGGGCCGCGCCGTGCATGGACCTCTATAGACTTAAAAGAGCTCTGGCACTATCGTGAGCTTCTCTACTTCTTGACCTGGCGTGACGTTAAGGTCAGATACAAACAGACCGCACTTGGTGCAGCCTGGGCCATCATTCAACCTTTCTTCATGATGCTGGTATTTAGCTTGTTTTTTGGCCGGCTCGCGCATGTCCCTTCCGACGGAATTCCATATCCGGTTTTTGCATTTTGCGGGTTGTTGCCCTGGCAACTGTTCGCGCATGCGCTGACCGAATCGAGTAACAGTCTCGTTGGGAATCAGAACTTAATAACGAAAGTCTATTTTCCGCGTCTGGTGATTCCAATTGCCGCGGTGCTTGGCGGAGTTATCGATTTTTTCATCGCCTTTGTGATTCTGCTTGGCATGATGCTCTATTACGGAATCGTTCCTGGTGTCGCTATTCTGGCGCTTCCCGGATTCCTTCTGTTGGCGTTATTGACTGCCTTGTCTGTGGGTCTCTGGTTATCTGCGCTGAACGCTCAGTATCGTGACGTGCGTTACACAATCAATTTCCTGGTCCAATTCTGGTTGTTCGCGACGCCAGTCGCATATCCGAGCTCGCTTGTTCCAGAGAAATGGCGACCGCTCTACGGTTTGAATCCGATGGCTGGAGTGGTTGAAGGATTTCGGTGGGCATTACTTGGAAAGTCTGAACCTCCGGGACTGATGATGTGGGTTTCCGTGATCGTGGTGGTGATATTGCTTCTCGGCGGTCTCTACTACTTTCGACGCATGGAGCAGGAGTTTGCCGATGTCGTCTGATGTAGCGATTCGCTGCGTTGGTCTGAGTAAGCAGTACCGAATCGGTCAGCCGGATCGTTACCGCACATTACGCGATGTGATTTCTGAAACCGCGGTAACTCCATTTCGCCGTCTTCGCAATATCCTTATCTCTTCCCAGGGAAGTGTTGGATCAAATGGCACCCATCTAATCGGCCATCAGCAATCGGCAATCGGCAATTCCATCTGGGCGCTCGACGATGTGTCGTTTGAAATTAAACACGGTGATGTCGTCGGCATCATCGGCCGCAATGGAGCAGGGAAGAGCACGCTTCTAAAAATTCTCTCGCGCATCACCAAACCGACGCGCGGTTACGCCGACATCAACGGCCGTGTGGGATCACTGCTCGAGGTGGGCACTGGTTTTCATCCCGAACTCACAGGCCGCGAAAATATTTATTTGAACGGCGCGATACTTGGAATGCGCAAGAATGAGATTGATCGCAAGTTTGACGACATCGTCGCATTTGCTGAAGTCGAACAGTTTATCGACACTCCGGTGAAGCGTTATTCAAGCGGCATGTATGTGCGTCTCGCCTTCGCTGTGGCGGCGCACATGGAGACGGAAATACTGCTGGTCGATGAAGTATTAGCAGTAGGAGATGCGCAGTTTCAAAAGAAGTGTTTCAGTAAAATCACTGACATTCGTCACGAAGGTCGTACCATTGCGATCGTAAGCCACAATCTTGCGGCCGTTCGAAACATTTGTACGCACGGGTTAAAAATAGAAAGAGGGCGCTCCACTTGCCAGGGAGACATCAACGAAGTCGTAGATTCTTATCTCAACGACGCAAATGTCAGTCACGACTCTGCGGTCGAAACTAACAGCTTCGTACTCGAGCATGTTGAGGTTGTTTCGACCATGTCACCAGTTATCAAAACATTCGAGCCGTGCGAGATCCGTGTGAAATTTCGTTCGAAGGTTGATATCGGCGATCCCGGTCTGTACGTCGGACTATTAACAAGCGAACTGCAACGACTCTCGGGTCTCGATTATAAAGATTTTGCGTCTCTTCCGCGGGTGCGTGCTGGAGAGTCGCTTGAAATCGGATTCAGAATCGAATCGTTGCCGCTCTTAGCTGGTGTCTACCAAATCGAGATTCATTTGAAGGACACGGCAAGTCACGTAATCGAGTTTGTTCCACGCCACTATTCGTTTGAAGTAGTTGAGACACCAGTCTACGGATCACGACGACTGGATAGATGGTTTGGTAACACCGCCTTAAGCGCTACTCCGTTGATGCCTGAAACTTTTCTGCAGAAATAGTAATGAGCAGCGTTCTCCCGTCCCGGTTACGAAAGTGGATTCGAACCGCCGCTCCGGGTTTGATACGACCGGTTGCGCGATCGACAAACGACTACTCGACTCACTTGCCTGTTTTGATCGGCCTTGGTAGCCGAAGGAGAATCAAATCTGTACTGGAACTCGGCTGCGGACATTACAGCACCAGAACATTCCTGAACAGAAGAACCTTCCCGGATCTGACAGTTCTCGATTCCTACGAGACGGACGATAGTTGGGCTACAGCACTGAAGGACGTTACAAGCGACGCGCGCGCGAATATCCACGTCGTGCCTGCACCGATGGCTGATGTGATCGAGAGTGTTGATCCACGAGCTTACGATTTGATCTTCGTTGACGACTCAACGAGCGAGCAGGATCGCGTTGCAACTATTCGTGCATTGTCGCGACGCAAACCACCGGATTCGTTCATCGTGATTCATGACTTTGAGGTTCGGTCGTATATCGACGCCGCGAGATCCTTTCGCCATCGCTATGCAATTAAGTCTTTCAATCCGGAAACCGGCGTATTGTGGCAGACCAGTGCTGATCTGCGCGATGTATTGAAGGAAATAGATTCTGTAATAAAGCGTCACGCCGGAAATCTAAAACCCGACGATCTTGACGCATGGGTTCAGGCGTTTTCCTGATTAATCAATGAAACAGGAACGGATTCTAGTCACAGGCGGTCTTGGAACAGTGGGCTCTGGTCTCATCGCAGAGCTTCGGCGGCGCGGACACCATGTAGTTTCATGTGACCTCGCTCATCAACCAGACGAGATCGGCTTCAGCCTCGGCACCGATGTCGAAGTACCTCTGTACGCCCGATGTGATGTTGGTGAGTTTCGCCAGATTGAACGTGTGATTGAACGGAGTGGCCCGTTTGATTACGTCTATCACTGCGCGGCCGAATTCGGCCGTTGGAATGGCGAAGACTTTTACGAAACGCTCTGGCGAACGAATGCTGTTGGCACTAAGAACGTGATCCGACTGCAGGAGCGGTTCAAGTTTAGATTAATTCACTTCTCGTCATCTGAAGTTTATGGAGACTGGCCGGAGCTAATGGTCGAAAGTGTAATGGATGAGTATGAGATTAAGCAGCTCAACGACTACGCGATGACGAAGTGGGTTAATGAAATGCAGGTGCGAAACTCAGCTGCCCAATATGGTACAGAAACAGTAGTTGTTCGGCTCTTCAACACGTATGGACCAGGCGAGTATTACAGCCCGTATCGATCGGTTAACTGCCGTTTCCTGTACTGCGCGTTGAATGGTTTGCCGTGGACGGTGTTTCGAGGCCATTCGAGAACCTCAACATACTTAGCTGACACCGTACGAACGCTCGGAAACATTACAAACAATTTCAAAGCCGGCGAGACCTACAACATCGGCGGTGTCGACCTACACAGTATTGAAGAGTTGTCTGACATCGTGCTGAAGGTAACCGGTGCGAGCTCTCGTCTTGTCAATCATCGCGAGTCCGAGATACTGACGACGAAGTTCAAACGTGTCGATACCTCGAAATCTGTGCGGGATCTCGATCATAAAAACTCATACGGTTTGGAAGCAGGAATGCGCCTTACCGCTGATTGGATGCGACAAGTCTACAACCTCGATTGAGAGCAACGCCTTTCAGAATTGACGGCCAAACGAGCGACGAAATTCCGCTGCGCCTGAACCCAGGCTCACCAAAGATCCTTTACGTCGGCGACGTGCCGGTTGAGCGGTCGTATCACGGCTCGGCTTTGTTATACCGGCTGTTGGAATTGCATGCGGCAGGTTTGACAGTCGTCGAAACAGGCAACGCATCGTCAAGCTCGCGCCGATTGCCTCGCGTCAGCTATTCATCGCTCGCGTTAGCAAACCCGCGGTGGTTGAATACTCGGTTTCATTCATACGTCTCGGCATACAGCTCTTTCGCAGCTACGCGAGCCAGTGAGGAACTCAATCGTCTAGTTGAGAATGTTGAATGCGACTGCGTGCTAACAGTCGCGCACGGATTTGGCTGGTTAGCCGCGGCCCGGTTAGCTGAAACACGACGGGTGCCGTTGCATTTAATTGTGCACGACGATTGGCCGCGAGTAGCTCGCCTGCCACACGCATTTCGATCGTGGTTGGATCGAAGATTTGGCGAGGTGTATCGACAAGCACGATCACGTCTGTGTGTTTCTCCTGCGATGCGCGACGCGTACGAACAACGATACGGAAGTGGCGCAGAGGTCCTCTATCCTATTCGGTCGCAGGATTACTCAGACGGTAACTCAGCGACTCGTAGACCTAACGACGCCATCTTCACGGTCGCTTTTGCCGGATCGATCAACTCGCAGGGATATGTCGACGCTCTAAAAACTCTTCATCGGGTTTTGACTCGAATCGGCGGTCGCTTGTTGATATTCGGACCGGTCAACAAGACTGATGCCAAAAATTATGGTCTTGATCTGCCGAACATAACTTTAAGTGGTCTGCTGGATTGGCCGGAGCTGATTGCCCGCCTTCGTGAAGAAGCCGACGTCCTGTTTGTACCGATGTCGTTCGCAAAATCCGACAGCTCGAACATGCGACTTGCGTTTCCCAGCAAACTTGCCGATTACACGGCTGTGGGCGCGCCGCTGTTAATCTACGGCCCACAGTATTGTTCGGCAGTGCGCTGGGCTAACGAAAATCCCGGTGCTTGTGAAGCTGTTTGTGTCGACGACGAAGAGATACTTGCTGGTGCTGTACAGCGATTCGCTTCTTCGCCGACACACAGGGAACGGCTAGGCAAGCGCGCATTAGAAGTCGGCCGGCGTTATTTCTCTCACGAACAGGTGCAGAAAATTTTTGACGAAGCGTTAGCGCCCAGGAATGTACACACGACATTGGCTACTGCTGCGGTTTCTTGTCGTTGAAAACTCTTCTCAATCGAACTGCTGTTGGTCTGTTCCGAGCTATGCCGGTCAGGGCTGCGCAACACCTGTTGTTCTTAGCGCAAAGTCAGCACGACACATTAGACCGCTGGGGATATCACATTCGCCCAGTTCATTACTACGAACCGCTTCCGGATTTCCGCTCCATAACGAAAGAGGCAATCGATCGAAGAAGAGAGTACGCAGCGCTCGACTTCAACTGGTCAGAACAATTGAATCTTCTTCAATCGTTGACGAAGTATCGTGCTGAGCTTGATCAGCTTTACCAATCGCGCGCATTTAATTTTGCGAACGGATTTTTCGGAGGCTTTGATGCCGCTGCTTATTACGCCTTGATTCGTGAGTTAAAGCCGCGTCGCGTTATTGAGGTAGGCGGTGGCTACTCGACCCAAATCGCGGCGAAAGCTGTCAATCAAAACCAGAGCGAAGGCAATAGCGGAACGCTGAAAGTAATCGAACCGTTTCCCGAACCAAGGTTGACCGATTCGATTGCGCAAACGGATGTGATTGCCAAGCCGGTACAGGAAGTGGAGGCGGAGTTTTTCTCTTCTTTAGGACCGAATGACATTCTTTTCATTGACTCAAGTCATACAGTCAAGTTCGGCAGTGATGTTTGCTATCTCTTTCTGGAAATTCTTCCAACTCTGAAACCCGGCGTGTGGGTTCATATACACGACATCTTCTTTCCAAACGACTATCCGGCGGAGTGGTTACTTCAGCAGAGGTTGGCTCTCAATGAGCAATACCTTGTTGAAGCGTTTCTCAGTCACAACAATAGTTTCTCAATTCGCTTGTCGAACCACTGGTTGTGCATTGATCACTCGGCTGAAAGCATGGCGCTACAGCCAGGAGGAATGACCGACCTCAATGCCTCCAGTTTTTGGTGCCAACGCGTTCATTGAATAAAGCTACTCAAGACTCTATATCAGCGATCATTGCAACGGTCGGTAGGCCTGAACTACTCAGACTTTGCCTCGAAGGCCTCGCCAAACAGACGATCCCGATCGCTGAAGTCGTCATCGTTCATTGCGGCGACGATGAAGCCACAGAGGTACTTGCGAATGATCCGTATTGGCCCAGTGCCGGAATGTCTGTCAGGTACTTTCATTACGACGAGCGCAATTGTGCAAGGCAGCGCAACTTCGCAATCCAGCAAGCTACTCATCAAAACCTACTCTTGATTGACGACGACATTGAAATCGAACCGGAATGGGCAGAGGAATTATTCAAACCGATCTGGAAACACGCTGACGTCGCTGCGACGATGGGTAGCTTGGTGAATCAGCCGATGGCTTCACCTACATTCTTGTGGCGCGTTTACCGAATACTCGTGCACGGCCGGCGCAGAGGTTTGACTCCTGGAATGATGGTCGGTGCTGCTCTTCCTAATGGATTTCCAGTAGGCGTGCAGGAACCTATCCCGTGTGAATGGATCGGTGGTGGTGCAAGTGCAGTGAGGCGCTCAGCTTTCGAGGCCGTAGGTGGCTTCGGCTCATTTTTTAGTGGCAGCTCGCCCGGCGAGGATCTGGATCTGGGCTACCGGCTGAGCCGTAAATGGAAAGTTTATTACGTCCCTACTGCACGCTGTATTCATCACCAGGCGCCGAGCGGTCGTGAGTCAATCGATCATCATCAGTATCTCTCCATGCGATCGCGCTTTGGGATTTTGACAGCGACTATGCAGAAACCTCGAATCGTGGCTCTGGGCCATATTGGACTATGGGCTTTCGTCCAGTGCCTCAGTGAACTAGCCAGTCTCAGGCGAGGAGTTGTGCGCTCAGATTTGCCATTAGCCTGGCTCGGACGTACGCGCGGATTTTTTTCGTGCGTTCGCTGGGTGCCTCAACACGTGAACCACTCCAGTTAATGTCATCACCAACGCTTGTCATTGCGGACTATCCCGTTGGCTACGCGAGTGGGTTTGGAGAGACGCTTTTCAACCTCTTTAGTGGCTTTCCGGACGAGAAGTTGTGGTGCGCACATCCTGGGCACCGGTTCGCGGCGGCAGAGAAGAGAAGAGGACACTCAGTAAATCTGCCCTCCCCGAGACGGCCGCGCGCACTACCCAACCGTTTGGCACTCACTTACTACCCGTTCCTGAAGGCGCATCAGTCGTGGGCTGCAAAACGATCTGTCCAGAGGCTCCGCAGGGTCGTCGAACAACACTCAATCAGAAACTTGTTAGTCATACCCGTCACGCCGTGGATTCTTTCGGCGGCAATCTCACTACACAAAGAGTGTCCGAAGCTTAACTTCGTACTGTTTGTAATGGATGATTGGCAGGGCCATCACGAATCTCATCGACTTCCTTATTCGAGACGACGACGCGAACTCCTGAGACAAGCGGTAAATCGCGCGAACACTCGCTTCGCAGTTTCTCGAGAGATGGCGTCGCATTACGAAGAGGTATATCAAAACAGTTGGCAGGTTGCTCACAATGCGATCCGCAGTAACTCGATCGTGACAACGAATGGGGAGTCGTCCAGACGCAATCAGGTGCTGCTGGCCGGCGACATCAATCAATTTCGCTTTGACGCGGTGCTCGCATTCGCTGAGGCCATCGAGCGTCATAATCTTCGAAATAGAAGAGGTATCGAGTTTGTTGTATTGGGTGAGGTAGCAGAACAACATCGCGCTCCACTTTTGCGTCTCGATGCCGTGACACTCGAGGAGCGACAGCCGCATTCTATTTGTCTGGAGGCCATGCGAGCTGCCGACTTGCTTTATCTGCCCCTGGCATTTTCAAAATCCTCCGCGCGCATTTCACGTTATTCGATGCCAACGAAGCTGCCTGAATACCTGGCGACAGGAAAGCCAGTTCTGTTTCACGCACCATTTGAATCTGCGCTTTTTCAAGTCGCCGAGCGATACGACCTAAATCCGCGGTTGGCAACGGTCGATCCAGCCGCACTGGATGAGTTCATCGAACGATGGCAAACGGAACCGGAATGCGCGGCCGATCGGTTTTCGAAAGCATCCGCTGCAGTAGCCAGAGAGTTTGACATCAATATCCTGGCGAGTTCTTTTCAGGCTGCGTTCAACTAGTCGTTGTTATGAACTGTAGAGTTTGCGGGATTGAAGTAACTCCTTTTGCGAAGATCACGACGAACGACCTTGAGGAACCATTTCTGGATCAGACCCTGCGGGAACAACTACCTGAACTGCGATTGTCTCGATGCAGCAGTTGCGGTTGTTTGTGGGCAACGGATGATCGACAGAATGAGGACGTCTTGCTCAACGCATATAGCCGCGTTGATGGTTCGTACTTCGACTCTGAACATATTGGCGAGCGTCACCGCGAGTTCTATAAGTGGATTGAGAACTTGTTAGAAGAACATCAGGCAGGACGCTCCATACTCGATGTCGGATGCGGCGATGGAACGTTCCTGAATGCGCTGTCTGACAAGTGGATTAAACACGGCATTGAGCCGAGCGCAGCGGGTGCCGAGCTTTCGCGAAAGAAGGACTTGGATGTAAGCATCGGTACACTCAGTTCGTCAGCGCGTCGTCGCGTTGATTTAGTTTCCGCACTGGACGTTATTGAGCATGTTGTCGATCCGCATACCTTTATTGAATCAGTCAAAGAACACCTGAACACGAACGGAACGGTCTTACTGCTGACAGGGGATGCAGCTTCGTACACGGCGAGAGTTGCGGGTCCCCAGTGGTCGTATTTGCGTTGGTGCGGTCATATCTCAGTTTTTTCCGCGTGCGGTTTAAGGAAACTTTTGGAATCACATGGCTTTGAGATTCTCGATTGGAAACGTTGCGAACATCCATCGAGCCCCGGGGTCATCGCGTGGTGGCGAGTTCATGTGTTGGAGCCTTTGAGAAGAGCTTTGGGACGCGCCAAATCGTGGTATCCATTCTGGAGAGATCATCAGGTAGTTATCGCGCGATTACGACAGTGTTAGACGGCATTCCTTCACTCCCTTCTACGCGCAACTGGGTTTTCTTAGGCGACAGCCTGACCGAAGGCGTGGGTTCACAGCGGGTCAGCCACGTAACTGAGTTAGTAAATCAGTTTCGCGTCGAATTGCAGAACCAAACCAGTGTTCATCATATCCGCCTTCGTTCCGTAAACCCCGACACATTCGATCCTTTCGTTCAGTTTAATTTGGCAGGGCACCTTGATAGCGATTCACAAACAGATGGAACCAAAGCATTTTGTGTTTGGAACCTTGCATGTGAAGGACAAACGATCGAAACCGACTTTAAGTGGTTGCCGATGATAGCGGCCATTAAACCTGAACTCGTTGTCATTTTTAGAGGCAGTTTGGAAAGCATCATCAGGCCCGCCATGGTGTTTGATAACTCGTGGCCCGCATGGGTTCCGAAAAGCTGGCGCAGTTATTCCTCAATGGATCCTCGTTGTTACTTCAGTTCCACACCACTGAGACGAATGAAACAGATGACCATCGATGAACTTAAGCAGCGAACGCGTCTGCGCCTGTTGAAAGCATGCAAGGGCAAGCCGTTGATGGATCTCGACACATTCGCAAACAACTACCTCGACCTCGTCAAAAAATTACAGTCTCTTCAAGCTGACGTGCTGATGCTTGGATTGCTGCCGGTAGGCGAATGTTTTCCGCAATCATCTGCGTATTTTGAGATGGTAAATCAGCGCCTATCTAACATTGCCGCCACAACGAACGCCGGTTTTTTCGATTGGGCGGCGACACTACGTACGAACGGTTTTCGCGAGTTGCTTTACCGGGATACGTTTCATCCGAATCGTGCGGGTGCAAAAAAACTCGCGGACATACTCCGATCACACCTCGCTAAGGAACAATACGCGTGAGCAACGCAGAGACTGGGATTACGGCAATTGTCACTGCGTACGAAAGAGACGAGCAGGTGGTGACCACTTTGCGTCGGATCCTTTCATGCAATCCGCCACCGGACGAAGTCATTGTGCACGTTGACGGAATTGGACAGAGTTGCGAGAAGGAAATCAGGAAAGCGTTTCCGACGATTAGCGTCGTAACGAGTGAAACACGTGTCGGCCCGGGCGGAGCGCGCAATAAACTGATCGCCAAAGCACAAAACGATCTCGTCGCAAGTTTTGATGACGACTCGTATCCCCTCGACGTCGACTACTTCAAACGGGCAGTGACGATCTGTGATCGGTTCCCGAACGCAGCAATTGTCACGGCCGCGCTCTATCACCGAGGTGAAGTAATAGAGCAAGACACGCTGAACGCTCGGTGGACCGCCGACTTCTCTGGAGGTGCGTGCATCTACCGTCGAAATGCATTCCTCGAGGGCGAAGGCTACGTACCTTTGCCGGTTGCATACGGAATGGAAGAGGTTGATCTCGCGTTGCGCTTACACGCGCGAGGCAGCCGAATACTTTCAACGAGTTGGCTGCGCGTTTTTCACGACACAGATCTTCGACGTCACAAAGATCCAACTGTTACCGCGAACAGTATTGCGAATCTGGCGTTGCTCGCTTACTTGCGATATCCAGCATCCCTGTGGTGGGTAGGTATTGGTCAATGTCTCAATCGTGTGCTTTGGCTCATTCGGCACGGACGTTGGCGCGGTGTGGGTGCAGGCATGACGATGATCCCGAAGCACCTTCACGTTCATAAACAGTATCGTGAACGACTCGCAAGCGAGCAGGTGCGGTCCTATTTGTCGCTCCGTCGTGCCCCGTTAGTAGAAACACTCTAGCGGCATTCTCACTAATCAGCTTGTCAGGTAATCCAAATTGGTTGTGTTGTCAGATCGGGGCGCGCGAGCACTACGCGATTCCGCGAGCATTGGAACGCCTTGGCGCTCTGAAACGGTTGTTTACCGATTTTTGGTTCCCATCAAATGCTTGGCCAGGCTTCAGAGACAAGAAACGTTTTCACGATGGCCTGGCAAATAGCATTGTCACCGCCTCCAATGTTGGATCGATGCGCTTCGAACTGACCGCGAAGGTTCGCGGTTATTCAGGTTGGGAACTCATTCATGCGAAGAACGGCTCGTTCCAACAGTTTGTGCTGGCCAAGCTGAAGAACAGTTACACAAATGGTAACGGTCAACCGCACACCGTGTTTGCATACAGCTATGCGGCAGAAGGAATCTTCGAATTCGCCCGGCAGCGAGGTTGGAAAACTGTGCTTGGACAGATCGATGCTGGGCCGTTGGAAGAACAACTTTTATGCGCTCTGAATGAAAACAACGGATCTGGGTGGACTCCCGCGCCGCCAGAGTATTGGCAACAATGGCGCAGGGAATGCGACTTGGCGGATCACATTGTGGTGAACTCTGAATGGTCGCGTGAAGCGCTCGTCAACCAGGGGATCTCAGCCGACAAGATTAAGATAATACCGTTGGCGTTGGAGCCGACCGTTGAATCCGCAACATTCATTCGTAGCTATCCGAGAGAGTTTACGTCTCACCGACCGTTGCGTGTGTTGTTCCTCGGGCAAATCTGTTTGCGGAAGGGTGTTGATGCGCTCCTCCAGGCAATACAGCTCTTAGATGATGAGCCAATTGAGTTCTTGTTCGTTGGGCCAATTCAAGTTGAAATACCAGGTGCGTTGCGTTCCGAATCACGAGTTCAGTGGGTGGGCACTGTGCCTCGCTCCCAGACGTCGGATTATTACCGCAAAGCAGACGTGTTTATCTTGCCGACGCTTTCGGATGGCTTTGGGCTTACTCAGCTCGAGGCACAAGCGTGGAAGCTGCCGGTAATCGCATCGCGATTTTGCGGCAGCGTGGTTGAAGATGGGATCAATGGTTTGCTTCTCCCGGAAGTCTCATCGAGTGCAATCGTAAACGCATTAACAACTATTCTGCGTTCTCCAAAAAAGCTGCAGGCGATGTCTGATGCGTCTCATGTTTCAGAGCGGTTCAGTTTGGCTTCAATCGGTGCTTCGCTAGTCAATCTTTAGCATGGTTGCCGCTTCCGATTCGACGATTAACGGGGCCTTAGCTTTAACGCAACCGGCAGTAGTTCCTGCTTCGCTGCTCGCGATTGTTAGCACCGCATTGGGCACCGCCACTGCAATTGTTCTGATCCCGGAGCACAGTACAAGCGAAGACGCACTCTTTGCTTCTGCTCTGGCGATGTCCTTAGGTTTATTAGTAGCGCCACTTGCTGCGCTCCTTCATCAGCCCCGAGTTATTTTGCGTGGCGAATATCTACTGACCCTCGCGCCCATTTACTGGTTGTTGCTTGATCTGCTTCAAGGCGTTTACTCGATGTCTACGATCGACAACGAGGAAATCAGACAAGCGTTCCTCGGAATAGGTCTGTTCGTGGTGATGGTTTGGATCGGCGCACTTCGTCGGCCATGGAGTATTCCAGCCACCGTAATCGACGCTGCTAAGCAGGAGTTTTCAGTTAAAGCGTACTTCGGTCTGGCGATCGCATGTTTTGTAATCGGAATGCTTACCTTTGCTATTCCCAGCAACTTCAACGTTGCTGTCATGATCTACTACCTGGGTCAGGAACGGTGGGCCGCTCCCTGGGCACGAGGCCAACTAGGCGGATGGGAAGCTTTTCTGGACCACCTTCAATATTTCGGCTACCTGCTGCCTGTCTTAACGGTCGTAGTCAGTCGATACGTCGGTTGGCGGAACATTCGCACAATAATCTGCATCGGGATGTCGATTGTTGTGACGCTGTTCATCGCTCAAAGCGGAAGCCGTCGGATTGTTGGGGTAGTAATCGGAATGGCATTGATCCTATGGGTACTAGGTCACGATCGATTGCGACTGAAGCACGTGGTCCAGACGTGCATCGCCGTCGTAGCCTTATTGGTTACCTTGCAAGTGATGCTGGAATATCGAAATGTGGGACTCGCCACAATTGTAGGCGTACGAACTGACGCGGCCGAGGATCGAGAGGAAAAGAACCGCTTTCTCGAAAATGAAAAACTCCGAGTTGACGATAACTTCTATCGTTTGTGCCAGGTAATCCAGCTCATTCCAAAAACATATCCCTACGTCTACCACAAGTACTTCTTGTACATACTTGTGCGACCGGTTCCGCGGGTGTTCTGGCCCGAAAAGCCAGTCGATCCCGGGTTCGATCTGCCGACTGCTGTCGGTGTTGAGGGAGTGTCGTACTCATATTCAGTAATCGGCGAACTTTATATGTCATTGGGTTTTATCGGCATCGCCCTGGGAGGTTGGTTTTATGGGAGAGTCGCGGCAATGGCGCGCGGACTACTTAGACGCAGTCAAACTCTTGCGGCCCTCCTCATGTACAGCGTTGTAGTCATGGCTTTGTTCTCCGGCATGCGTTCAACTCTCGAGTTGGTGCTGGTAAGTTACGTGGTGCTGGCATGGATCGCGATTTCGAAAGTCTTCGCCAAGTTGTTCGGTTCCAGAAGAAGACCTCAGCGGATCTAAACAGTGAAGATCTTTGTATTAACCGATATCCCTTCGCCGTATCAGACGGAGATTTTTAACGAACTGGCCGCGAGCGACTGCACGCTGCATGTCGGATATCTCCGTCGAACCGATCCCGCGCGCCAGTGGAATCACGTCAGAATCAATCATGACTCTACGATGCTCGATGCCGATCGAGTTGATCTGTCGACAGTCACTGCTTTGATGAACGGTTGCGACCTGGCCATCTTCAATTACTACAGACATCCACACGCCGAACAACTTCTCAACGCGCGCGCGAATCAGCGACAGCCGTGGTGTTTCTGGGGTGAGCGACCGGGCTTTTTAAAACCTGAATGGCCCGGTCGCATCCTGAGACAATGGAAACTACGATCATTGCACTCATCATCTGCACCAATTTGGGGAATCGGACAGTTCGCGATTGACCAGTACAAGCGAGAATTTGGTAGTAGTAGCCGCATGTACTTCAACCTTCCCTACTTTTCAAATCTGGAGCGGTTTCAACTCGACAGCCACTCGAACGGGAAAGCTCCGACCGAGCGAGTGTTTCTTTTTTCCGGCGCCCTCACTCGACGCAAAGGAGTCGATGTGCTGACCCGCGCGTTTTGTAAACTGGTCCATGACACGCCCCACGTGAAACTTCGAATTGTCGGGGATGGACCGTTGCTGCAGGAAATGCAAAAGAGAGTTGCTCACGTGCAAAGTAATGTCACGTTTCTCGGTTTCAAAGACTGGGACGATCTGCCGTCACAATACGCTCTCGCCGACGTATTATGTGTGCCATCACGTTATGACGGGTGGGGTCTTGTGATTCCGGAGGGTCTCGCGGCGGGTTTGCCGGTGATAGCGACCGACCAGGTGGGAGCTGCGTTTGAGTTTATAAAGAACGGTGAAAATGGCTGGCTATGCCGAGCGGGAGATCACGAGGATCTATTGAGCGCAATGCATCGAGCAGCGCATCTGTCGACTGAGGAGCTGGCGAAGTATTCGGCGAATGCGCGTGACAGTGTTTGTAATCACACGCTTCAAAATGGTGCCCGACGGTTCTTGCAATACGCCAATGAAGTTGTTGAGAACTGGAAGGTGTAGATTTCGAGATGTGTAGTATCTCGGGAATCGTTAGTACATCGGAACGCGAATTTCACAGCGGGGAATTGAAACGAGCTGTGGCGCGGATGAATGTGGCGCTTCATCATCGAGGTCCTGACGATAACGGGATCTTTGAGTATGAATCGAAAGCGACCTCCGAGGGCTTCGTCTCCCTGTGCATTGGCAATACGAGACTTGCCATCATCGACACCTCGTCTGCCGGTCACCAACCGATGGTAGATGCAGAGACCGGCATTTGTATCAGCTATAACGGCGAGACCTACAATTTTCGACAACTGCGACAGGAAATAGGTGAACAGTTTGGACCGTGGCATTCGAATACTGACACCGAAGTCGTCTTGCGCGCTTATAAAAAATGGGGATTCGACAGTTTAAGACGTCTCCGCGGGATGTTCGCCCTAGCGATATGGAATCCAAAAACTCGTGAATTGATCCTTGCTCGTGATCCGTTTGGCATTAAGCCTCTGTATTACTTCGTCTCCACAGACGGAGAAAACAAGCGGCTCGTGTTCGCGTCTGAAATACGCGCTTTGATTGCTAGTGGGTTAATTGAGAAACGCCTCTGTCCTGAGGGTGTCGCATCGTATCTCAGCAACGGATCGATTCAGGCTCCGCTAACGATCCTTCAGGACGTCAAGTCGCTGATGCCAGGCGAGTGCCTTGTTGTTCGACCTTTCGAAAAGAACTGGCGGATCGAATCGGTTGGTATAAAAGCGCCGGTAGAAACGGCAGACCGATTTGCAACGCGAGCTCAAGCAGCAGAAGCGCTCCGAGCGGAACTGGAAGAGTCAGTTCGCGCACATCTCGTTAGCGATGTTCCGCTCGGCGTGTTTCTTTCTGGGGGCATGGACTCGAGTGCCCTTGTTGCCTTAATGAGTAAAGTTAGTAAGACTCAGCCTAGCACGTTCAGCGTTGTTTTTGATGATGCGCACCTCAGCGAGGCTCGACATTCGCGCTTGATCGCCGAACGTTTTCAAACGAGTCATCACGAAATCCTGCTGAGAGAAGATTCAATGCTGCGGCAGGTACCGGATGCGCTTCGCAGTTTTGATCAGCCTTCGATGGATGGAGTGAACACATATGTCGTTTCAAAGGCAGTGAAAGAGGTGCAGGTGACCGTTGCACTGTCGGGTGTGGGGGGTGATGAACTTTTTGGCGGCTACCCGAGTTTCAGAAGGGCAATGAAACTTAACTCAACTCCATCGGCAGCAAAGCGGGTGGCAAGAGCGCTATCGGCGGCTGGGAGACTTACGAGCAACGGATCGGTAAAGCACAACAAGTTCTGGCAACTCGCAGCCTCCGACGGCACTCCGCAGGAAGTTTATGAGATCACGCGTCAGCTTTTCGACTCGCATAGCTTGGCCCGACTTACAGACCGCGCGAGATCTCTCCCCCCACCGAACGCGTCTTCGTCTTTCGATCTGATCAATGACATATCGAAGCTCGAACTCGCCGGTTATATGGCTAATACATTGTTGCGCGACACCGACGCGATGAGCATGGCCCATTCATTAGAGGTTCGCGTACCTTTCGTGGATGTTGACGTTGTTCGGTTCGCTTTGTCAGTCCCCGGCAAATTGAAACTCAATGGCGAAGCACCACACTTACCAAAACCACTTTTAGCCGCCGCGTTAACTGACCTGCTGCCACCCGGTTTTTTGGCGCGTCGTAAAATGGGGTTCACCTTACCTTTTGAACGGTGGATGCAATCGACTCTGCGCAGCGACATTTCGGCGGTCATGAGCGATTCACATCGCTATAAAGATGCTGGGCTGAGCGGGAGTGCGGTTGCGGAAGTTTGGAGTCGCTTTCTGAAGGCGCCCGGAAAGATAGGTTGGTCCAGACCGTGGGCACTATATGTCTTTGCTAAATGGTGTGAAGTGAATGAGGTGACCGCATAACAATGCGAGTTCTCCATGTCATTCCGTCGGTGTCGGCGAATTCGGGTGGACCAGCACAGGCTATTTTCCCGATGTGTCGTTCACTGAAGAGCCAGGGAATCGATGTATTGCTTGTAACTAGCGACGCGGGCATTTCTGATGCGCCACTTCCGGAAACAGTCGTGTCATACAACGACGTACCAACGATTTTCTTTCATTCTCAATTAGGCCGGTCATTTAAATTCTCAAAGCCGATGTCCAGTTGGCTGAAGGCATGCGTTGCAGACTTTGATTTGGTCCATATCCATGCGGTGTTTAATCACGCGTGTGTTGCCGCCTCCCGGGCATGCCTCGCCAATGCAGTCCCATACGTAATACGACCACTCGGTACGCTCGAACCTTGGAGCCTCAAACAAAAGCGTTTCCGGAAACGAGTGTTTTGGCGACTAAGGGGACAGGAGATGTTGCGAGGAGCAGACGCTGTTCACTACACAACGTCCGCAGAACAGCGATCTGTCGAAGACCAGTTCGGACTCAATAACGGAATAGTCATACCTTTGGGAATCGAATCCGCATTTCCTCAAGAATTGTCTAACAATGGTGATGGATTAACGAGCGTTTCGCAGTTAAATGGCGATCCTTACGTCCTGGTTCTGTCTAGATTGCACCCAAAGAAAGCGATCGATGTTCTGATCGATGCGTTTGTTGACGCCACTGCTGACCCTGAACTCCACAAGTGGCGTCTTCTAATCGCCGGAGACGGTGAACCCGACTATGTGCGCTCGTTGCGAGACCGCGCGCAGCAATCAGATCGGCGACAGCAGATTGTGTTCAGCGGATGGCTAACCGGTGAAGCGAAGTGGAACGCATTGACGAAAGCTTCGTTGCTCGCTCTTCCGTCTTACCAGGAGAACTTTGGACTTTGCGTGTTAGAAGCAATGACGTGTGCCGTCCCCGTGCTGGTTAGCCAACATGTAAACCTTGCAGAGGATATCGAGCGTGCGAGCGCGGGTTGGGTTAGTGAGGTTGACACCCGGCAACTTGCAGCCGCGTTAAGAAGCGCGTTACGAGACGAAGGCGAACGTCAACGCCGAGGCATCGCTGGACAGGTGTTGTCGAAACAGTTCACTGCGGAACGAATGGGAGCGGAACTGATCCGATTGTATTCGGCGATCCATTTATCCCACGCAAATGAGTACAGCGCCGTTACCTGCTGAATTTCACTGGGAGACAGTTGGTCCAGCCAATGGCGCTTCCGGCGAAGGATTGGCATCGAAGCTCATCGGACTCGTGAGTGAAGCACACGATGTGAAAACGATCTGCGATTTGGGATGCGGCAATGGCTACATCAGCGGCCGCCTCGCATCGATGGGCTACGAGGTGACCGGAATTGACGCGTCTGCCAGTGGAATTGAAATCGCCGCTCGAACTCATCCGACTGTCCGCTTCACACATGCAGTGATCGACTCAGGACTCGGGGCCTCGATCGGTCGTAACTTCGATCTGGTAATCTCCAGTGACGTGATTGAGCACCTTTACCGGCCAGCGAGTCTACTAGAGGCAGCGAGCTCGTTGCTGAAACCCTCCGGAGGATTAATTCTAGGCACGCCTTATCATGGCTACGTCAAGAATCTTGCCTTAGCGCTAACCGGAAAAATGGATGCACACTTTTCGGTGTTACACGATGGGGGTCATATCAAGTTCTTCAGCGTGAACACCCTAAGCGAATTAATTACCAGCAGTGGTTTTACAGATCTCCGATTTACGTTTTACGGGCGAGCGCCGATGCTGTGGAAAAATATGATCTGCGTAGCCCGCAAATCCCCGTAATGCTCGATCAGATCACGCCGCTCATACTGACCTATAACGAAGCGTCGAACATCGAACGCAACCTGCGACAGCTCAGCTGGGCGCGCGACATTGTGTTGGTGGATAGTTTCAGTACTGATGACACAGTCGCAATCGCTAGTCGCTTTCCGCAGGTTCGGATATTCCAGCGCTCGTTCGATAGTCATCAGCAGCAGTGGAGCTTTGGTCTAAAGGAGACCGAAATAAAAACTCCATGGGTGTTGGCGCTCGATGCTGACTACATTCTCTCGGACGAACTAATTGACGAGTTGGAACAGGTCGAACCTGCAAACGACATCAAGGCGTACAGCGCGTCATTCATTTATTGCATTCACGGACAACGATTGCGCAGCGGCGTTTATCCCGCAGTTACGGTTTTGTATCGCCGTGATAGTGCGAGATATGAACAAGACGGACACACACAAAGAATCCGAGTTGAAGGGAAAGTGAACGATCTACATTCCCCCATTCTTCATGATGACCGTAAACAACTCGAGCGATGGCTAACTTCGCAGATTCGTTATTCCGAGCTGGAAGCTGAAAAACTGCTGCGAGCGTCAAGTAATAGCCTCTCCTTAACAGATCGAATGCGGCGATGGGTGATAGTCGCGCCACTCGCGATGGCCTTCTATTGTCTGATTGCTCGTGGGGGAGTGTTAGATGGATGGGCTGGTCTGCAGTACGCATTCGAACGCACAGTCTGTGAACTAATGCTTTCGCTATACCTGATCCGGAACAGAGTACTGAAACGAGTGGCACAGCCCGAAGTTGTCGATCAGATTGCGGACGTCGAAGTGGCGAGCACGGGAAGCCAATTCAAAGTCCAAAGTACGAAGGTATAAGAGTCTGCGTTTATGCCGAGATACATCCTTGGAATAAATGCCTATCACGGTGATGCGGCTGCGGCGATTATTCGCGATGGCCAAATTGTCGCAGCGGTCGAAGAAGAGCGCTTCAATCGTGTGAAGCATTGCGCCGGATTCCCGTCGCAATCGATCCGGTTCTGTCTCGAAGCCGCTGGTATCTCGATTGAAGACGTAGACCATGTCGGTATCTCCCGAGATCCGTCGGCACACCTTCACAAGAAAGTTCTTTTCGCAGCGACTCGGGCCGCGCGCCAACTCTCAACGGCTTCCGCCCGCGCGAGTTCATCTGTCGCTTCGGTCGATTCGAAGACGACGCCTGACGGCAACGGCAGCGGAAGTGGGATGTTTCGTCAAATCAAAGACCGCCTCGGCAACGCTGCGAAGGTGCGCGATCTGAAGGAGGATCTTGCGCGCATGTCTGGAGTACCGAAGGATCGATTGAAAGCGCAGTTCCATAACGTCGAGCATCACCGGGCACATCTCGCCAGTTCTTTCTTCGTCTCGCCTTTTGAGCGCGCCGCCTTACTTTCGATCGATGGATTTGGCGACTTCATCTCAACGATGTGGGCCATTGGAGAAAGGAATTCGATCGAGGTGTTGGGCCAGGTCGAATACCCACACTCGACTGGTATTGTCTATACGGCGACTACACAGTTTCTGGGATTTCCACATTATGGTGACGAAGGAAAGGTGATGGGTCTGGCACCATATGGCCGACCGCGTTTCATACGGGAGTTTCGCGACATCATTCGCACCGAGGAGCGGGGGCAATTTCGGATCAATCTCGACTACTTTCGTCACCACACAGAGGGAGTGGAGATGACGTGGGACCAGGGATCGCCAGTCATCGGTAAGATCTTTTCCGAAGCATTTGTCGAAACGTTTGGTCCCAGACGTTCGCCGGGAGCGCCACTCACCGATCGTGAGCCCGATATCGCGGCTAGTCTTCAGCTACGGCTGGAGGAGGTAGGCTTCCACATTCTCAATCACGTTCATGAAGTCACCGGTCTTACCGATTTAGGTCTTTCAGGCGGAGTCGCATACAACTCGGTGATGAACGGAAAGATTTTGCTGAACACACCATTCAAACGAGTCTACGTACAGCCCGCCGCCGGCGACAGTGGGACGGCGCTTGGGGTTTGCTTTCAGATTCACAATGGCGTTCTGCGACAGCCGCGCGGCGAGATCATGCTCGGTGCGTACACGGGGCGTGAGTTTTCGAATGACGAAATCAAAGTCGAATTAGAACGGGCGGGTTTGAGATTTGAGGTTCTGAATGACATTGAACTAACGAGACGCGCCGCTTCAGACATTGCGGGTGGCTTGGTTGTTGGTTGGTTTCAAGGAAAGATGGAGTTTGGACCGAGAGCGCTCGGCAATCGTTCGATCGTTGTAGATCCAAGACGCGCCGACATGAAAGACATTCTCAACGATCGGATTAAGAAACGCGAACCGTTTCGGCCGTTCGCGCCGTCGATTCTCGCTGAGCGGGTGGGGGATTATTTCGAGCAGACCCATCCCGCCCCCACAATGTTAATGGTCTATCAGATCAAGTCGGAACGCCGCGACGAAATACCCGCGGTGACGCATGTCGATGGATCTGGGCGATTGCAAACTGTATCGGAGGAGTTGAACCCACGTTATTATCAATTGATTTCAGACTTCGATCGACTGACGGGAGTGCCAGTGGTCCTGAACACTTCGTTCAACGAGAACGAACCGATTGTCTGCACTCCTCGAGATGCGATCGATTGCTTTCTAAAGACGAGAATGGACGTGCTGTATCTTGGGAACCATCGAGTGCAGCGGTGATCACTTAGCAAGCAGTCAGTACCGAAACGCCGTAGCGTCGGGTTTGAGTTACGATAAGCGGACGTTGCAATGGACCCGGACCCGACGCTATCCCGACGCGTCGGGATACTGACTGTTTGCCACGTTATTCCAAATTAGAGACGATAACCCTATGCGCATCTTAGTCACCGGCGGTGCCGGATTTATTGGTTCTCATTTGTGTGAACGATTGCTCGGTGAAGGTCACGATGTGATCTGCCTCGATAACTTTTTCACCGGTCGTCGCGAAAACATTTTTCCGCTGCTTGATGATCCACGCTTCGAACTCGTGCGTCACGACGTGATCGAACCGATCCTGCTCGAGGTCGATCAGATCTACAACCTCGCGTGTCCTGCGTCTCCGATTCACTATCAGTACAACCCAGTCAAGACAGTGAAGACGAATGTCATGGGCACCATCAACATGCTCGGATTGGCCAAGCGCGTTCGAGCGAGGATTCTGCAAGCGTCAACGTCTGAAGTCTACGGCGATCCGTTGGTGCATCCACAAACTGAAGCATACTGGGGGAACGTCAATCCCATCGGATTACGCTCATGCTACGACGAGGGGAAGCGGCTTGCCGAGACACTAATGATGGATTATCACCGTCAGAATCATGTTGATACACGCATCGCGCGGATATTTAACACTTATGGACCACGCATGCTCGAAAATGACGGCCGCGTCGTTTCGAACTTTGTCGTGCAGGCGCTGCGTGGTGAGTCACTCACTCTCTATGGTGAAGGGAATCAGACGCGGTCTTTCTGCTATGTCGATGATCTTATCGAGGGTTTGATTCGATTGATGAATACGGAAGATCTGCACCAGCCCGTTAACCTGGGGAATCCTGGTGAGTTCACGATTAAACAATTGGCAGAAGAAGTTCGGCGCATCTGCGATTCAAAATCGGAATTCCGGTATCTGCCCTTGCCCGAAGACGATCCGCGACAACGAAAACCAGACATCACCACCGCACAAAAGGCTTTGGACTGGAATCCGACTATTCCGCTCGCTGATGGATTAGAACGAACCGTTCAGTATTTTCGGGAACGAGTTCGAACCGGCTCTTGAGGTTTTTGCTCCTCAATCAGTGTTTCTACCCTGATGTGGTTTCCACAGCCCAACACCTCACAGATCTCGCTCGCGAACTCTCACGACGCGGACATTCAGTCACGGTCCTGACTAGCGACCGCGGCTACGACAATCGCTCCTTGCATTTCAAAAGGCGAGAGCGTTGGAAGGGAATCGAGATAATCCGCATTCCCTCGCTCTCGTGGGGCAAAACCAGCAAGCTCAAACGCGTCGCAAACTTCTCCAGTTTTCTACTCATATGCGCAGCTCGAATGCTGTTGTTACGGCGAGTCGATGCTGTCGTCGCGCTCACTTCACCTCCATTGATCTCGTTCTTAGCAGCGGTTTATGCGCGCCTCACACGCGCTCGTTTGTATTGCTGGATCATGGATTTAAATCCCGACGAAGCGATTGCTGCCGGGTGGCTTAAACCAAGGTCGATAACGACACAAACGTTGCGGCGAATGATGAGTTACAGCCTGCTAAGAGCGGACCAAATCATTGTCCTCGATCGTTTTGTGCAAGAAAGACTTCTAAAGAGCGGTGTTGACAGCCGTCGCATATCGATCTTGCCGCCATGGTCCCACTCGGATGTTGTCGGGTACTCCAGTAACGGACGCGAGGTGTTCCGAAAAACGCACGGGCTGAATGGGAAGTTCGTTGTGATGTATTCCGGCAATCACAGTCCCTGCCATCCACTCGATACGTTGCTTGATGCCGCGCTCAATCTACGAGAGCGAGCGAACGTGAGTTTTTGTTTTATCGGCGGGGGTAGCGAACAGCAAAAAGTTCAACGCTTCGCAGGACGACACGAACTTACGAATATCAAATGTCTTCCTTATCAACCATTGAACGAATTGTCGGGGTCGCTTTCGGCTGCTGACCTGCATGTTGTGGTGATGGGCGATCCTTTTGTCGGAATAATTCATCCGTGCAAGGTTTACAATATAATTGCAGTCGGCTCGCCCATTCTTTACATCGGACCCGATCAAAGTCATGTGACCGATCTCGCGTCGTACTTAAACGGCCGTCTATCAACTGCCCAACATAATGATCACCTCACAGTAGTGAGACACATTCTGAAAGCATCAGCGTCGCCCCAGACACCCCGTGATCACACCCACCACTCACCATACTCAAAGGAAGCTGTGGTACCGCAGCTTTGCGCAATTCTGGAGTCGGTCACTGCCGATATTGCGGACGTGCCACGCTCGGTGCGCAGTGAATCAGTTTTAAGTGCTACGAACGACTCAGGTCGGTAAGGTCCGGAAGCTCCACATCTCCCAGGAGAACAGTTAAGTGAACACCTATTTCGCGCTGTTTGTTATTGCGACGATAGCGTCCCTCGTTGTCACGCCGGTCGTGCGCCGTCTGTGCGAGCGTTATCGACTGCTTGACGTTCCCACCGACTCGAGGCGTTTACATACGAAAGCAACTCCGCGGTTAGGTGGTGTTGCGATTTATCTGTCCTGTCTGATTGCGCTTTCGATGCTTCCATTCGTCGACAATCTCTTAACCCAGAATCTCAAAACTCGCTGGCTGGAAATCGTCGTAACCTTAATACCCGCGACCCTGGTCTTGATGCTCGGAATCATCGACGATCTTCGCGGCACCAATGCGACAGTTAAGTTCACCGTTCTGGGATTAATTGCAACTCTGTTCTATTCCCTCGGCGGGCACATTGATGCACTGTCGATTCCTTTTGTCGGATCCGTCCAATTACCACCTGTTGTCTCGTTTGCGGTAACTATTCTGTGGCTCGTGGGAATCGCAAATGCTTTCAACTTGATCGACGGAATGGATGGTCTTGCCTCAGGAGCAGCGCTGTTCTCGTCATTGGTTATTCTGATCATCTCTATATCGCAAGGCCAGCCACTGATGACCGTAGTGGCACTGGTGCTTTGCGGTGCTCTCGCGGGTTTCCTGCGCTACAACTTCAATCCCGCCTCAATCTTCCTGGGTGATTCCGGCGCTCTCTTCGTTGGATTCACGCTTGCCGCGCTTTCAGTTTTGAGTGCGCAAAAAGCGACCACTACTGTTGCGATCGTAATTCCGATCCTCGCCTTTGGTTTTCCAGTTGTGGACACAGCGATGACGATGGGTCGCCGGTTAATCAGTCGCCACCCGATATTCCAGGGAGACAACGAGCACATTCATCACATGCTGCTGGCTCGTGGCTGGTCACAGCGCCGCGTTGTGCTGGCTCTGTATGGCGTCTGCACAATGTTCGGCCTGGTCGCCATGATCTTCACAACAACTGGTTCGAAGACCACTGGTTTGATCATGTTCGTGGTTTCCGTGGCGGTGCTCATCGCAGTCGGACATCTTCGTTATCACGAAATAGACGAACTTCGCGCCGGCGTGAAGCGCACTGTTTCAGATCGGCGGCTCAGAGTTGCGAATAATGTACGGATCCGGCGAGCCGCAGTTGCACTGTCGAAGGCCTCAGAAATCGATCAAGTATTTACAGCGGTCCGCCAGATGTTGGAGTTCGGCGAGTTTTCGTTCGCGAATATTCAGGTTGGGCGAACGGGACAAGCTGACTTAGCGGAGCGTGTTTTCGAAGGCGCTTCAAAGCGGAAGACACACGAACATTTCGAGCTGCGCGACGGTGGCGTTTATTGGACCTGGGCCAATGGTGAGGCGCGTCACGATGTACGTTCCCGTTCCGCCTGGTGTTTTCGGCTGCCCTTAATAAAGGATGACGTTGAGTGGGGCTGGATGAATCTATATCGCGGTTTTGACAGTGGCGATCTGCTGGTTGATATGAATTACATCAGCGAACTATTTCGGCGGGAGCTAACCGACGCGACCGAAAGAATTTTCAATTGTTATGAAGCGGCGCAAGTTGTCGAACCGATGGCTATGACGGTAAGCGCTGGGAATGTTGCAGGGTAGATGTCGCAAACTGCCGTAGTCGACTTTGTCACAGTAGATGAGATGCCGGTTCGCTTGAGAGTCGGAGTCTTGCTCGACCGAGCCCTGTTTGGATCGCTGCTATTCTTAATCTGTGTGACCGCGATTCCATACGGCACCTCGCAGCCGTGGTGGAAGGCGCTGTTCATTTGTTTCGTATTGCTCGCGACAATAGCTGCGGTCATTGAAGTTCTGGTGAATGGCGCGCAGCGAATCGACGGAATGCGATTAATCGTACCCGCGGCAGTTCTCATTCTCTTTGCATTTCTCCAAACAATTTCATTGCCTGCCACTGCTGCCATCCCTTCGTCTGTCCCTGCATGGAATACCATTAGCGCAGATCCTTATGAAACACGATTCGCCGCGACGCAGATAATCGCGTTGATGCTAGTCGTCCTTCTGGTGTTCCGGTATGCAAATACAGAACGTCGGCGAAGAGTCTTGATTCACGTCGTGCTTGGCGTTGCGGTTACGAGTGCCATTTATGGAATCCTGCGTCAGACAGTTCAACGCGATACCGGATTTATTCTCCCGCTGTTGAGGCCAGGGAGCGGGTATGGGCAAATCATCAACAAGAACCACTTTGCGTATCTGATGGAGATGGCTTTTGGCCTTGGCCTCGGTTTGATTGTGTTCGGCGGCGTGAAACGAAAGCACGCGATGCTTTATGT
>JBKPMX010000067.1:0-6312 GCA_046765655.1 Acidobacteriota bacterium | reverse complement strand
CATCACAGGCGATGCTGATATGAGTTGCTGAGCCGCAACCGGCTTCAAGGACACGCACGGTGTGTTTACCCTTCAGCAGCCGGTCAAGCGTGGTTTGGAGTTGCTCAACAGCTTCTGTCATTTAATTAGTTTCATATTAATCTGCGCAACTTGAGCCTAACTATTAGAAAACGGCAGGAGCAGGCTTAAGATCAACCAAGGGGCTTTATTCATTTGTCGATCGAACCAAATCCTTTACGATTTACGAAAGCAGGGAACGCTAGGCTTGGACGCTCGCTCACCCATGAACTCCGCTTCATACTCGAATGTAGCGGAAGGATGAATCATCGCCTAACTGGTTCGTGGATGGCCCACCTTCAGGCCTCTTGCCTCCATTCGGAGACGCCTTCGCTCTGGTCACCCGTGAGCCATTGCCAGTCCAAGTGCATGCAGAGCATCTCGTCGGGCATAAGACTGAAGCGCGCTATTGCTCGACCGGCCTTCAGCTCGTTGGAGACAGTGACGCATTGGTAGAGCATCTCAACGGTGCCATCGTCCGTTCTGCGCGCGAGCACCTGGCCGGTCCTGATCGTGCCACCCGCGTAGACACCTAGGATGCCGCGTTCATCCTCGGAGACGAACGTCATGGTCGTATCCGTGCTGATGGTCCCATTGGTGGAATTCGCGATTGCCCGAAATGTCTTTCCAGCTAATGTCATCGGCTCCCTGTCTGTTTTTGTCGAATGCCAGTCTAACGCGCGCCTAAAGGACTGCCAGGCAAGTACAGATAAAAGTTATTTAGCCGAGAGTCTTCACTCCGCTAGCAGTGCTCTATAGACCGATGCCGCCGACGTTTTGCACTCCTAAAGGAGTGCGCAGCCTTTTACTTCTATGCGCTATAAACATCGCACCCCTAGCGGCGTAGTATCGCCGATTCAACACAGATCGAGTTCGATATTATCGTCGGCTTCGTCCCCACCTGGTCCATGCACTCGGATAATTTCCACCAACCAATCGAAAACCGTTGATCCTTCATTCCTTATGGCCGAATCCAAATCGCGAGCAACAAACTCCCTATTCGACGGATGGCAACGTGCTAAACGCAGTTGAAGTTGTCGCACTGTTTCCTGATAACTTAAATTCTTTCGTGATACATCGGAATGCTTCCAGACCAACACAAAGCCTTCCTCGGGCGTGCCGAAACCGCCACGCAAAATATCGTTAAAGGCATCAAGATTATGCCCCCAGAATACGTTTGGGATCACAACTCTGCTCACTTCGTCAAAGAACTCTTCCAACGTGGAGAACCGAGTTCCATCGATTTCATACTTCGTACGCAGACTCACTTGATAAATCTCTTGATGACCAGGGTAATCGACTCTTCCGGTTTCGTTACAACCACCTTTTGAGGTTCGGCCACCCCTAAACTTTGCCGCGCATCGCCTGACGAGTATTCCGCGTCGACGACGTAGTGTCCGCCCTGGTACGCCTTAAACGAGAACTCTCCTTGCGCGTTCGTGCGCACGCCATACGCTAGAGTTATCAGGTCTTCGTGGGTCACTTCGCGGTAACTGACTTGCGCGCCTGCCGCAGGCGTCCCATCAGCACGAAGTACTCTGCCTTTGACGATGCTTTCCGCCGGGTGTGGCGGCAGCCGAAAATCTATGTCGCGCAGTTCCTGGCCGGGCGAGAGTGTGAAGCGTTCGGCTTTTGCAGTTTGGAAGACGCCGGGATAGAACATGCGTGGGTAGGCGCTTGCTTGTTCGTCCGCGCGGAGGCTTTCTACGAAGATAAGACAGTTCGGGCAGAGAAAGTCTCTGGGTAACTCGGCCGAGTCGATCGAGCGTGACAACCCTATGACATTAATGCCCACCATGTATTGTCCCGCCGGAATTGACGAAGCCTTGTAACGCCCGTCCTGGTCGGTTTTCGCGTACCAGTTGATCGCCCATCCGGTAAGAGGAAGTATCACTACGCCGAGTCCCGAAACGGGACTACCTTCGGCGTCCAGGACTCTGCCGCTGATGCGACCGTTATCCCCGACGTAGAAAACTTCTGACGCGCAGCCACCGCTTTCGAACTTCAGAACGCGCTCGGATCGATAAGCACTTAACTCATCAGGCAGGTGAAGCTTGAGCTTGATTGAACCGGGCTTGAGGCCGGTTATTTCGAAGTCACCAGATGTATTTGTTCGCACCTCTTTCGTCTGGTCTCCGCCTTCGACTGTCAATAGCGCTCCTTCCATCGCGACGTAGCCTTGCGCATAGTTTTCTGCGTACGAGAGATGGCGCTGCACTTTTCCTGAAATGGTGACGGTGCGGGCAGACCCAAGGCCACGCAAGTATTGTAAGTCTTCGGATGCGCTGGCTACGCGTTTAGTCCGCGTGCAGGAACTCGTGTAGAGGCGGTTGTCTTTTTCATCGCGATAGGCATAGACGAGATAGCTCGCACCCTTCATGAATGGGTAGCCGCAATCGTCTGCGCCGAGTCCGGTCGCAACCTCTGCCTCCTTCGTTGGAGTACCAGAGAAGTTCTCTTCGACTGAGAACTTAAACAGACGTGGAGTGAAGTCAACCTCACCGTCGGCCTTTTGCTTACGCGTACCTTCCGTGACGCCCTTCACGGTTCCGATGAACACCACCGACGCTTCACCGAAGGCCTTGCAGGCTTGCTCTGGCTTTTGGCACCCACACGCGAGCGAGCGCTGCGAATAGAGGAACGCGATGAGAACAATCACGCCAAAGCGAATGAACCTTGAACACATGACTTACTCTTTCTTTGATGGATCCTCGTTCGGTGTCTTAGGTTGTGCCTTTGACGAGCTTTGACAAAGCTAATTGCGAATCTTGCTCAGTAATATAGTTCTCGGAATTTAGACGCCACGTAGTGACTGCCTTGAAACCGTAGGTCTTCATGCCTTGAAAAGCCTCGGCTGCGGTCTGCACGCCAGGTCCAGTAGGAGTGCTGTGCTGAGCGGCCTCAAACTTTGCGCCATAGGCAAAAGCATCTTGATGGACTCCTAGTTTGACGAATTGCCCCGGAAGACTGGTGCTGTAATACATTTGGAATGCGATGATATCGAAATGGTCACTTACCGTTTCGGCGTCGAGATTGGCCGTGGTGGCAGGCGCCATTGTTAGTAGCATTCCGCAATCTTTAAGCGCTGGCCCAACGGCGGAAAAGGTTGTCTTGAATTGAGCCTGCGTTGTGTCGTCGCTGAGGTAATGCCACTCCCAATCAATATCAAAACCGTTAAGTTTATAGTGTTCAAGGTAAGTTACGACATTTTTCGCAAATGCCTCAGCTGATTTCTGATCAGGATTTTTAGGGTCTGGATAAATCTGGGATATCAGATGCTGCTTGCCGTAGAGCAATGTTAGGCAGATCTTGATTTTAGGGTTCGCCTTTCTTGCGTCACGAATGATCCATTCCATGTAATCCTGATTGGTTGGACCATCAGGGTGGGTAACTTTATCCAGAAACAGAGTGTAGCTGCTGCCATCGCCCTCAGGAATTGTGTATTTACTGGTAGGGACGATATCAACAAAACAGAGATTTATTATGTCGTTGGCTTGATAAAGTCCTTTACTGATTAATCGTTGAAAGGCACTGGTGGGGCTATTGTAATTTGTGTCTGCCGGATTGTCCTCGCTCAACAATATCCATGCGTTACACATAGGAGGAAGTTTCGAAGCAAAAGGTGGGTTTGAGGACGGCTTAGTCATTTTAGATTTCTCCTTAGGATTTCTGAGGTTAGTAATACCAAAGGTTCCAGCTGCGAGGCTTTTTAGTGTTCAGCGAGGTGTAACTCAATCGTAAGTTAGAGTTTTGATCAAACGCTTAATCGGATCATTCTGTCAATGCTGAGATGGTTAACCAGATACTGTGACTAGTGGCCCTACCGGAGCTTCGGCGTTGTGGTGGGCGGATGCCGGTGATGGGTCGCCTGCTCGTAGCTGTATGCGAGCCTAATGAGCGTCGCCTCATCCCATGCGCGTCCGAAGAAGGTTACGCCAGCCGGTAACACGCCCTTGCGCGTGTAGCCCATCGGCACGTTGATGGCGGGGAAGCCCGAGGTCGGTGAAAACACCTGGCTGTTGTCGCCGTGTGGTGTGTTCAGGTCACCGATGAGCCGCGGCGGATTGCTCCAGGTCGGATAGACAAATGCGTCCAGCTTGAGTTGGTCCATCGTCTTCGTAACCGCTGCACCGAAAGCCTTGCGATACGTCATCTCAGCCTTACACGCGTCGCTGTCGGGACCTTGCGGCGTCGACTGCTGTGCACGTTCAAGCCGCGCTTGCAGCGACGGGTGGAACTTTTGCGATCGGATGATCTCGTCCAGGCTGTGCGCGGGTACGCGATTACCCTGCGCGGCAAGATATGCGTTGATGTCGTACTTGAATCCCCTGCAGACGCCGGCGTTCGGATCGCGGCGGACTTGGCTGAGATCTACGGTTGCCGGATCGATAATCTCGGCTCCCGCTTTCTTCATATCCTCGAGCGCCTTCATGAAGACCTTCACGACTTCGGGGTCTGTCGTGCTGCGCTCGTAAGCTTGTCGTAGAACTCCGATGCGCGCGCCCTTCAAGCCGTCGCGCACGAGCGACGTTGCGTAGTTCGGGATCGGATGGGCACGACTACCCACGGTGACAGGATCATCTGGATCTTCGCCGACCACTACTTGAAACACCGCAACTGCGTCCTCCACGGTGCGTGTGATCGGTCCCGCAATGTCCGCGAGCAGATTGAGTGGCGCAACGCCAGCTCGACTCGTAAGCCCCATTGTCGATCTGATCCCAACCAGCGCCTGATGAGACGACGGACCACGAATGGAGTTTCCGGTGTCACTACCGAGGCCGATGGCGCCGAAGTTTGCAGCGATTGCGGCCGCCGTGCCGCCGCTCGATCCCGCCGTGACGCGATCGAGCGCGTAAGGGTTGCGCGTGTAGCCGGGTAAGATCGAATTAACCGTCTCGTAAGGGCTAAACGCGAACTCGGCCATGTTCGACTTGGCGAGCACAATCGCGCCGGCTTCTTTGATCTTGCGAACTTGAAACGCATCCTTGTTCGAAATGAACCCCTGGAGTGACAGCGACCCGTCGGCGCTTTGCAGTCCAATCGTTTCGAAGTTGTCCTTCACGATCGCGGGGATGCAATGCAGCGGTCCGGTGAGGCCGCCTTGCGCGAAGCGGCGATCCAACTCGTCTGCCTCTTTCCTTGCGTTCGGATTGAGCACAACCAGGGCGTTGATGGCAGGACCACGTTTGTCGTAGGCGTCGATGCGTTTCAGATACGCGTCGACCAACGCACGGCAGGTCAGCCGACGCGCGCGCATCGCCGCATGAATCTGCGCGATCGTCATCTCTTCAACTGCGGGCGACCGCTTCGCGCGCTGCGCCACCACGGTCGTCTCCGCCACAACCATGCAGAGGAGGAGGTACTGCGCTACGTTTCGGAATCTGCGTTTTGTCTTTTTCATGGATAGATCATGGCACAAGCGCAAACGTCCGCTGAAAATGTTCAGCGAATGTCCGATACGCTTCAGCTTGTCGTCGAGGTCCATAAGGGCCAACCTCAACGGAATTATGCAAGAAAGCGGATCTGCAGTTCGCGTATTTGTTTTCTTCTAGCTTGAGGGTCATGCAGCTGAACGACAAGCTGAAGCGTATCGGACATTCATTTGAGCATTTTCGACGTTGACCGACTTCGTTCACCATAAACATCGCCCTAGCGGGAATGGTGAGGTTCTTTTAAGAATGCTCCAGCCGCCGAAAGCTGCGCTTGAGCGACTCGTCCACACAACTAAGAATAAAGGTTACTCACTGACGAGTCCGCTCCAAGCGCTTAGCTATTGTGAATATAACGACTATGAAAGAAAACTGCTCAATTTCAGAACGGGAGCGAAGCGACCGTATTCAAGAATCGTAGCCACAACGGTTCAGATCATTAAGCGAACCCGAAGGAGAGATCAAAACTGAATAATGACTCGGGTGTAGAAATATAACGCTGCGTGAAATCGGTCGCTTCGCTCCCGTTCTGACCTCATCGCTTGCGTACCATCAGCTAACGTTGCGTTTAAGCGGCTCGCCCCCCACACAACTCACCAAAGAAGCGCGCTTATGGCGAGTCCGCTCCAAGCGCTTAGCTATTGTGAATATAACGACTATGAAAGAAAACCACTCAATTTCAGAACGGAGCGAAGCGACCGTATTCAAGAATCGTAGCCACAACGGTTCAGATCATTAAGCGAACCCGAAGGAGAGATCAAAACTGAATAATGACTCGGGTGTAGAAATATAACGCTGCGTGAAATCGGTCGCTTCGCTCCCGTTC
>JBKPMX010000066.1:0-11610 GCA_046765655.1 Acidobacteriota bacterium | reverse complement strand
GCCTCGTTCCACGCGTCCATCTTTCCAAATATTTCGCACTGTAAGCGAAAGCACGATCGGCGTGGCGCCTTTTGCTTTCGTGTCGGCGATCATTTTGCGCATGTACCAACCGTACGTATGCACCACTTCATGTTTCTTTGTGAGTTCGTTGTCGATCTCCTGAGTCTCCTCGCCGAGTCCGGGAAGTGAACCACGCGCACGCGAAGCGTCGTTGATGGCTCCGGCATCGTTGTGGCCAAATTGAATTAATACAACGTCGCCAGCCTTCATGTCGCTCAACACTTTGTCCCAGAGGCCTTCAGAGATGAATGTTCGGCTGCTGCGACCGCCGCGTGCACGATTGAGGACGTTGGTCTTGGACAAATCGAAGTAGGTGATGAATGGATCACCCCAACCAAGACCACCGTTCGCGTGATTGTTCGCAGTTGAGTCGCCGACAACAAAGATGGTTGGGAGTTTGGGATTGATCTGTTCTGCGGGCGCCTGCGGCGTCGGAGTCGTTTGAGCGCGAGAGGACGGCGCGCAGAGAGCGATTGAGAGAAGAGCAAGAATAACCATTCGCATTGGATTGTAATTTTCGCTTAACCGAACTCGGTGGCCAAACAGTCAGTACCGAGACGCAGTAGCGTCGGGTCCAATTTCCGGTTATGGCGCCGCGATAGAAACCAGGACCCTACGCTACCGCGTTTCGGTACTGACTGTTTCGACACGATGTCGGGTCTTCACCGCACGCCATCAACCGAGAACAGATCATGTCTGGCTTTGGGCGAGGCATTGTACATGACTTTTTGTTCTTGTCAGCCACCTTTGGAATTCATATAAATGTCGCGCGCCATGAACCGAGTCACGAAGCTTTGTCTGCTGTTAGCTATCTGCGCGCTGATCGCTTGCTCGTTATCGCTTCGAACTGCAAACACATCGAGCATCGCCTCGCCCGTCCAGCGCCATTACAATGTTCTCTTCTTAATCGCCGATGACTTGCGGCCCGAGCTTGGATGCTACGGCAACCTGATCATTAAAACGCCGAACATTGATGCTCTAGCCGCGCGCGGGACGCAATTCAATCGTGCGTACGCGCAGTTTCCTCTGTGCAATCCCTCACGTTCTTCAATGCTGAATGGTCGCTATCCAACCCAGACCGGTGTGATGGACAACAACACGTACTTTCGGGCGAAACATCCCGACTTCGTCACGCTGCCACAGTACTTTCTAAAGAATGGTTACGCAACGCTGCGCACTGGCAAGATCTTTCACGGCGGCATCGACGATCAAGTTTCGTGGACTGAGGGCGGCGAGCCTGTCGATCCAAATATCGTGAACCGGCAGGCGAGTCCGGTAGCAACTGGTCAGGGCGCTCGCGAAGTTGGTGACGAAGAGCCAACGCCTCAAACTAACAGGCCGGCTCGTGCTTCAGCGTCTGATCGCATTGTCGTTCTGGAGGGCGATGGGGAAGCGCACGGCGACTATAAGATCGCGACTCGCGCGATCGAGTTTCTGAATAAGTACAAGGACAAGCCGTTCTTTCTCGCCGTGGGCTTCAATAAACCGCATAGCCCACCGACGGCTCCTAAGAAGCTCTTCGATCTTTACGACGTCAATAAGATTCCATTGCCCGTTGATTTCAGCTCGTCGCCGAAGGCGCCAGAAGGGTTTCCGGATGTTTCAATTCCACGCCGGAATGCTGATCTATTCATTGGTCGCGAGTCTTCCCCGGCTGAAGCGCGCGAGATGATTCGCGCCTACTACGCGTCGACGAGTTTTATGGACGCGCAGGTGGGACGCGTTATCGACGAACTCGATCGATTGAAGCTGCGAGATAACACCATCATCGTTTTCTGGGGCGACCATGGATATCACCTCGGCGAGAAAGGGAAGTGGTCCAAGGCATATTCGCTGTGGGATGTCGGCCTTCGTGTGCCGCTGATTATTGCTGTTCCCGGACAAAAGCCTGAGCAAAGCTCTCGTGTAGTTCAGCTTCTGGATCTGTATCGCACACTCGCGGACTTAGCTGGATTGCCGCAGCCGAAAGAGATCGAGGGACGCAGTCTCGCTCCATTAACTCGCAATCCAAAATCGAATTGGAATTATCCTTCGTTTGCCGTGGTTCAGTTCCAGGGCAAGTTTGGCACTTCGGTCAGCACTGAACGTTGGCACTATGTCGAGTGGGATCAGGATCGCGCAGGGTCAATGTTGCTGGATTTGCTTAACGATCCTCGGGAGTTGAAGAATGTTGTGTCAGATCCCAGCCGCGCTTCGACAGTTCAGGAAATGAAACGACTGCTGAAACAACTGCCAATGTTAGCGAAGTAACTTCGAGGCACTACTGCCTTCATCCACGGGGCGTTTCGTGTTCGCTCGGGTGATTTCGTGGATCGCTCCCATCTCGCGAACATAACGGACGATCCACGAATCACAGGAACTAACACGAACACTAAACTGCCTCTTATTGCTTCACGACCTCGGGCGCCTCAACACGCTCAGAGTTCTGAATCTTCAACGGTGCGCCGCTCTTCGTCGAAAGCTTCACGTTGCGCATGGTCCAGTCGCGCGCGTGCTCAATCAATCCTGCGTCGACACCTTGTGCGGTGACGTTTTCGAATCGCACATTGATGATCGGTTTCTGCGGCAATCCGCTCGCAGAAAAGATCTTGATCGCGCTGACGATTTCGACATTCTCAATCGTTATGTTGCGAAACTGGCAATAGCCGCGTTCTATAGGCGTCACTGGTGTGCTCAGTGCCACCCAGTGTGGTGGGATGTTCGTTATCTCTTTGGGAATCGTTGCGTAGCTGTAGCTCGGATTCCAGTTCAACGTGAACGTAAATGGCAGCGGCACATTCTCCATTTTGATATCGCGAATCAAGACGTCTTCCACAAAACCGCCGCGCGTCTTCGCCGATTTGAAACGAATGCCTTCGTTCGTACCAATGCCCCGGTTCTGGTATGCGACAACTTTTCGAATACCTCCAGAAGTTTCACTGCCGAACGAAATGATGCCTCCACCTCTGCGCGTGATGTTGTTGCGAATGACGACGTACTCGGTCGGTCGATTCACACGCAGGCCGTCGTAATCACGGCCGGCTTTCAGGCAAATATCGTCATCGTTGTTGTCAATGTCGCAATTCTGCACAAGAACGTAACTCGAGGAATCAATATCGACGCCGTCTGTGCTTGGTCCTTTGTTGTCCGTGATCTTGATGCCGTCGACCGTCACGTGATCTGAGTAGACAACTTGCACTGTCCAGAACCCCGAACGCTTGAGGCTCAGATTTTCGATCGTCACGTCTGAAGACTTCGACACGACCATTAATCTCACGCGCTCAGCATCGTAGTCCGAAGCCCACCGCAAGCCGCGTGGTTCGTACTCTTTTCGTAGCGCCCAATACTTGTCCCACCACTTTTGCCCGCGTCCATCGATTGTCCCGCCGCCGGAGATCTTCGCGTTGCGTGCGTCATTCACGTTGATCAACGCGGCTGGCCACTTCATCTCAATACCTGCAATGCGCGTCGCTATCAAGGGATAGTCGGAGTCGTCCTGACTACCCAGCAGGGTCACGTTGCTGTCGATGAGAAGATGTACGTTGCTCTTTACGAAGAGTGCTCCGGTAACGTACTCGCCAGGTTTGAACGCTACAATTCCCCCACCGGCTTTCGCACAATCATCAATGGCGGTTTGGATGGCTTTGGTTGAGTTAGTCGCACCATCGCCAACAGCGGTGACGGTGAACGTTCGTCGAGCTTTAGGTGCACGGCGGGCTCCGACTTCTTTTACCCACTTTGGAAGATCATTTGCACGCGTCGTGGAAGGCGGCTGAGCAAATAACCATGGACCGCTAAGAACTCCCCATCCCAGATTCAACAGTAGTACCACTTTCCACGATTGCTTCAACATGTAATTGCCTCGAAAATTATCGATCATCGCGCGTCCTGCAAAATTGTGCGAACAATAGCCTGCAAAGCAGGCGTAAGCGTAAAGCCTGGGGCGTGAGCCCCAGGGGGAACGTGTCATTATCAGATTTAAGCCTGCGGAGCGGGCGAAAGATTCAGCAAGGAAACGCTGTCGCCCGTTTCACGGGCTGCAGCGTTTCGGTCCAATGATCCTGGGGCTCACGCCCCAGGCTTTACGCTTAAGCCTGCTTCGCAGGCTAGGACATACCCAGGCTTTTCGATCGTTCTCGCACTTTGGGCCAAAGCAGGCACTCTGGTTTACAATTTCTTTTGATCTACCCGATCAATTTGCGTATCGGCGACGCCTTTGCAGTCGCGCGTCGTAAAGTTTGAAACCTTTCTCAATACAAACGTCGGAACAATTTCCACTTTCTGCGCGGTGACGTGACCGAAGACGGCGCCGTTCACATCCTCCAACGAAAACGGCGGACGAAACTCGTCGTTGAGATAACTAATCTCAACGTTGCTTACTGACAAGCCCTTCGCGTGCCGCACAAATAAGCCGTAAACCGGCATCTCTCCGAACATCGACGGTTCAGGGTAATTTGTGTCTCTCTCAGGAGGTTGTAGATCCGCCAACTCTTTCTTGCCGCCGCCGCGATAGAAAATGCGGATGTTATTCAATGTGACGTCCTCGATATGATAATCAGGAAGGCCGGCAATAATTGAGGCATAGCGTGGCTCGGCGTTGTAAGCCATCACGTTGCTGATAGTCACGCGCCGGAGTTTCCCTACGGCCGTGCCAGCTGGCCCGCGCATTCGTCTTCCCAGTCGCAGGAATATAGGAGACGTTGTGACATCGCGCATGGTGATGTTTGTGATCGTCACATCTTCCAGGGATCCGCCATCGACTGTTTCCAACGCCAGTCCGCGACAGTGATCGAAAACGATGTTTGAAATCGTGATGTTCTTGAAGCCACCGTTAGACTCGGTCCCAAGTTTTATGCGACCCGTTGGGCCATCACGATCAGGTGCTTCCGTAACGTTGCGCTTGTAGGTTCCATCCAGCAAAGATCCAATGTCGTATCCACTAACCAGGCAGTTAGTGATCGTCACATTCTCAGTAGCGCGTGCGAAACCAAGTGCGTAAGAACTCTTAAGAACTATAGCGTCATCGTTGGGAGAGTTGACGCTACAATTTGATATGCGCACGTTGCGGCTCGAGTCGATATCAAAGCCGTCGCGATTTGTATCCACTTGTACGTTGTCGATCGTGAGGTTGTCGACGCCTGTCGCCAGCAGAGCGAAGTGACCGCCATTGAGAATCGAGACATCTCGCAGCAGCACATTCCGCGACAGTTTCAGAGCGATTGCTTTATTGCCGAGACCTTCCATCACTTTCGGGTCATCATCTTCACCGAGAGGTGATTGGGGACGTGCGCCTGATTGACCACCGAGCGTTACAGGGCGATCCCCGGGTTGATTAACTCGACGAGCTCGCGGACTCCGGCGAGTTAGACCTTTGCCGTTGATCACTCCAGGCCCGATGATGCTGACGTTCTCAACGCCAATGCCCCAGATCAAACTGTTCTGCCAGTGACTGTGACCGAAGTCCTGATACATATCCCATTCATTCGGCTCGGGTAGATCATAGGTAATTTTGCCGGGAGTGTGATCGGCAGCGAGAATCGTCGTGCCTGGATTGAGCTGCAACGTGATGTTGCTGCGGAGATGAATCGACACTGAAAGATACGTTCCTGCGGGGAAAACTACGGTTCCTCCTCCGGCAGCAGCTGCCGCTTCGATGGCCTTGTTGATTGCACCGGTATCGAGTGTTTTGCCATCGCCTTTCGCACCGAACGCCCGGACGTCATAAATCACCGCTGGCGCGTTAGCGGTTCTCGTCGATTGTGTGCGGTTGCTGTTGGTTGCAACTTCCAGCAGAAGAGCGATTGCAAAAACTGATAAGACGATCTTTTTCATCTGATAATTATTGGCCGTTTTGATGAATTAGACACTGCAGTAACATCTGAGCAAGTGCTATTCAGTACCATGCGCGGTAGCGGATGGCCAAGACTCAACTCCATTAGTGCTTGTGTTGAGATTTGGCCATCCGCTACCGCGCATGGTACTGAATAGCTTGGTCACTCCTTCAGAGCTTCCTTCAGTTTGTCGTGAGTTGCTGAGACCCCGACCTGTAATTGAAGAGCACGTCGCCGAAAGTTACGACAAACTGAAGTATCCAACCTCAATTGCCGAGTGGCTTAACGTCGGTCGTTCGTGGACTCGCCGGTATCTGGAAAGTCTCAATCGAATCAGGACGACTCGGATCAAATCGCGGGATCTCATTCACTAGATATTTCGCGAGTGCCAACTTATTTGCCCGGATACCCTCGACGATACATTTCGCGAGTTCGTAACTACCGTAGTTGTTGTGATGTGTGCCGTCACCTTCTTTGAACGCCAACACCGACTTTTCTGGTCCCCATGTTTCGTATAGAACTTTGCTCATCTGGTTGAGATCGATAAGCGCTACCTTTTCTTCTCTCGCAACTTGACGCACCGCGTCGGGGTAGTCGCCGTGCGAGTTCGTGATTTTTCCCTCCTTATCAAACGTTCGTCGTTGTACCGGCGTGATAAGCACGGGAATCGCTCCACGTTCGCGAGCGCCAGAAACAAATTTCTTCAAGTCGGAGGTATAAGTCGTGAAGGCGCCAACTCCCTCACCTTTCTCCTTCTCATCGTTGTGACCATACTGAATTAATAGATAGTCGCCGGGTTTGATAACGCTCAAAACTTTGTCGAGACGCCTGGCTCCCAATGAACTTCGCAGCGATTCGCCGGATTCCGCATGATTCGCAATTGCCACACCTGGTTTGAAGAAGCGTGTCAGCATTTGCCCCCAACTGTTGTAGGGTTCGAGCGGCTGATCGGCGACCGTTGAATCACCGAGAAGGTAAACCGTGGGTACCTCATCGGCGCGCGTGATTTCGATCGCGCAAACGGCGGGACGACCGTTATTGAACTCGAGCGTCAACTTCTCGTCCCATGCCCACCACTCTGTAGTCTTCTCACGCTCTTTCAGTTTTATTTCGCCGCCACCAGCAATCTGCGGGCTACGAACGTTAACGGTGAAGGTTCGCTTTTCGAATTTGCCTGGTTTCGTTTCAATCTTTTCGATCATCAGACGACGTAACTCGGCTTTCACTGTCGTCTCTGATTCGGCAGTTGCATCGCCGAATGTGACAGCGACGGTGTAGTTTCCCTCGGGTAAGGTCACCGAAAAGTAGAACGGTTTCTCACTCGTGCAGAAGTCGCCGCGTAGCGAATCTTTGCCGCCGCGATTGATGCATACGATCTGCGAACCGGGCTCAAATCCGTACCCGGTTTCGCGCGTATAAAGACTCTGGGGCATCACTTGTTTGTAGCCGCTCGCCACTGGACCAGGACCGAAATCGAATTTCCAGGAGAGCGCATTCGTATGTCTAGTTTGTGCTCCGAGCGAATGATTATGCGCAGGGATTAGGAGTGCCGCGGCCGCAATTATTGAACACGCGATCAGCCGATAAATAACCTCTCGAACGTACGGCTTCGTCACTCGATGTGCGGCGATGGCTCCGCCTCGCCATGATGCGCGACTAGCATTTGTGAGCTGTGCCCCTCGTTGGGTCTTTGACCTGAAGTCCGGATTTTTAATCAGCATTGGTTGGTTGAGACTCTCTGTTGGACCAAGTTAATTGGACCTTTCGTGTTTAGTTCGTGTTGGTTCGTGGATCGTTCCGTCTGTCCAGCAAAACAAGGAGGATCCACGAAGTCACACGAACCAAAGGTAGACGCACTTCGGCACTATCAATTAAAGTTACGAACATACGAGCAGTATCAGCGCCAAGGTGTACTTAAGTTTATCGGCTCTTCTCACCGGATCTCGATCGTGTACCGTGGCTTTTATCAAATCGCATTCGTTTGCGGCAACAACTCTTTGGAGTGCGCGGCCCACATGTTCGACACACTTTACGAGGGTCTGATTAAGCGGCGCTATTCAGTACCGTTCGCGGTAGCGAATGGCCTGGACTCAACACCAATACCTGCCATTGCGAGTTGTGTCCTGGCCATTCGCTACCGCGAACGGTACTGAATAGCCCGCCGACTTGATCAGAGCTTCCTGAAGTGCATAGAACATGGCGCCAAAAATAGGAAACTGATGAGTTCACAGGCAGAAAAAGAAAGATTCAAGTTTGTTAAGTACCTCTGGCAGGACGACGCAGCGAGTCAGCTCGATGGTGTCGATCGATTGGTGTATCGCTCGAATAAACTCGGCGAAGACTTAACGCTCACAAACACCGGAGGCGGTAACACGTCTTCGAAGCTCAGGGAATCTGATCCGCTGACAGGCGAATCCGTTGAAGTGTTGTGGTTGAAAGGGTCTGGTGGCGACTTACGTACTGCGCAGCGCGACGGCTTTGCATCGCTGTATCTCGACAAAGTGCGCGCGATGAAGACTCAGTATCTGAATGATCCAGAACGCGGGCCAAAGACACCAATCGAAGACGTGATGTATCCGATGTACAGTCATTGCGTCTTCAATCTGAATCCGCGCGCGTGTTCGATCGACACCCCGCTTCATACATTCGTTCCTTACAAGCATGTCGACCATCTGCACCCCAATGCAGTGATCGCAATTGCCGCTTCTATAAATCAGGAGAAGCTGACGAAAGAAATATACGGTGACGATGTAATCTACATTCCCTGGCAGCGACCCGGGTTCGATATTGGCCTGAAGATCGAGCAGCTCATCAAAGAGAATCCGAGTGCGAAGGGAATTCTGCTTGGACACCATGGCATGAGTTCGTGGAATAACGACGACAAGACGTGCTACGAAACAGCACTCGAGATCATCGATCGTGCCGCGAGTTTCATCGAAGCACACGACAAAGGTGAAAAAACTTTCGGCGGACAAAAACATCAGGCGCTTTCGGAAGCAGACCGGCAACGCCTGCAGACCCAAATCATTCCATTCATTCGTGGTCAGGTCTCGGCTTACAAACGGTTCGTCGGCACTATTCAGGACGACGAGAGGATGCTTCGTTTCGTTAACAGTAAAGACGGACCGCGCCTCGCAGAACTCGGCACGTCATGTCCCGATCACTTCCTGCGCACAAAGATCAAGCCGCTTTTTGTCGATTGGAATCCGGCGAGCGGCGATGTCGATAAGCTGAAAAGCGCGATCGAGACGGGCTTGGTTGAGTATCGGAAGGATTACGCGTCGTACTACAGCAAGTGCAAGCGGCCAGACTCGCCGGCGATGCGTGATCCAAATCCAACTGTTGTTTTGATTCCGGGCCTGGGAATGATCGCATGGGGGAAAAACAAGAGCGAATCACGGGTAACAGCTGAGTTTTATAATTGCGCAATCGAAGTGATGCGGGGTGCTGAAGCCATTGATCGTTACGAAGCGATGGATCAGCAGGAAGCATTCGACATCGAATACTGGTCCCTCGAAGAAGCTAAGCTCCGACGGATGCCACCCGAGAAGGAACTCGATCGACAGATTGTCGTCGTAATCGGTGCGGGCGCGGGAATCGGCAAAGCAACTGCGCACAGGTTGGTGAAAGAGGGTGCGCACATTGTCTGCGTTGATCTTGATGAGGCGACTGCGAAACAGACAGCGCAAGAAATTATCGAACAGTATGGACCAGGAATCGGAGTCGCGGGAACCGGCCTCAGTAATTGTGGTCCGGCGATAGGACTGGCCTGCGACATAACGAATCGCGACAGCGTCTCGCGCATGTTTCACGACGTGATGCTCGCGTACGGTGGGCTCGATGCCGTCGTTGTGACTGCCGGCATCTTTGTTCCGCCAGACAAGAGCGGTCGGATCGAAGACAGTCTTTGGTCCCGAACGTTCAGTATCAATGTCACCGGCGCCTACATCGTTGCGGATGAGGCACACAAGGTTTTCAAGCAACAAGGCCTACGTGGAAATGTAGTTCTAACCACGAGCGCTAACGCGGTCGTGGCGAAAAAGGGAAGCCTCGCCTACGACACGAGCAAAGCCGCCGCTAATCATCTTGTCCGGGAATTGGCGATCGAAATGGCGCCGCTTGTGCGAGTAAACGCCGTGGCTCCTGCAACAGTTGTCAAAGGTAGCACCATGTTTCCTCGCGATCGAGTTATCGCCTCACTCGCGAAGTACGAAATCGCATTCGCAGAAACCGAAGCGACTGATGAATTGCGCGAGAAACTTGCAGCGTTCTATGCGAAGCGATCGCTGACCCAAACTCCCATCGAGCCTGACGATCAGGCTGAAGCTATCTTCCTGTTGTTGTCGTCACGACTGTCGAAGACGACAGGGCACGTTATCCCGGTCGATGGCGGTTTGCAGGATGGATTCTTGAGGTGAATGTTATGGCCGCTCACTTTGAAATCGACGACTCGTTCATCGCCGAAGAAAACCAAAAGGCGCGTGACTGGGTCGAGGAAGATTACGAACACCTCGGCAAGAAATTGCGACGCCAGAATGTCGACATCGAAGATTTGGTGTCGAAGGCGCAGCAGTTTCGCGTAGCCGTTCCGTCTTGGGGAGTTGGTACCGGAGGCACGCGCTTCGCTCGCTTCGCAGGAATTGGCGAGCCGCGCGATATCTACGAGAAGCTGGAAGACTGTGCGACCATTTTCAAGTTGGTTTGTTCCACCCCTGCTGTATCGCTACATATCCCCTGGGACAAGCCTGACGACGCTACGACACTGCGTGAGTTTGCATCCGGACGGGGATTGAGTTTCGATGCGATGAACTCAAATACCTTTCAGGATCAGGCTGGGCAGGAACACTCATATAAATTTGGCAGCCTCACGCATCCGGACAAAGCTGTTCGCGATCAGGCGGTTGCGCACAACATCGAATGCATTGAAATCGGAAAGACGCTCGGCTCAAAAGCCCACACGGTTTGGATCGGGGACGGCGGAAACTTTCCAGGTCAACAACACTTCCGCCATGCGCTCGAACGATACCTGGAAAGCATGCGCGACATCTACGCCGCGTTACCTGACGATTGGCGCGTGTTCATGGAACATAAGTTTTATGAGCCCGCGTTCTATTCAACGGTAATCAACGATTGGGGAACGAACTACTACTGCGCGCGCGAACTTGGACCAAAGGCTTTCTGTCTGGTGGATCTCGGCCATCATGCTCCGAACGTCAATATAGAGATGATCGTCGCTCGATTAATTCAGTTCGGAAAACTCGCAGGCTTCCACTTTAACGACAGCAAGTATGGCGACGACGATTTGGATTCCGGCTCGATCAAACCATTCCAGCTCTTCCTGATTTTCAACGAGCTCGTCGATGCTGAACTAAACAAGATCACGAACTTTAATCCGGCTTACATGCTCGATCAGTCGCATAACGTTACGGATCCTATTGAGTCGCTGATGATGAGCGCGGTCGAGTTGGTCAGGGCTTACGTGCAGGCGCACTTAGTCGACCGTGATGCGCTGACAGAGGCTCAGAATAACTGCGATCCCTTACTGGCTCTGTCGATTTTGAAGCAAGCATTCACGACGGATGTTGCTCCGATTCTCGCAGTCGCACGCGAGCGGGCAGGCGGCGCAATCGATCCGCTCAATGCGTATCGACAGAGCGGTTATCGGAGACACAAGGCCGAAGAGCGCCCGAGCATAAAAGGCGTAGCAGCGTCGGGGATCGTCTAAGTACAACTGTAGGGG
>JBKPMX010000065.1:0-13570 GCA_046765655.1 Acidobacteriota bacterium | reverse complement strand
ACCCAGAGGCGATTGCACTCCTGAGAACCAAAGTTTAGCGACCCGGCAAGTGGGCCAGTCATTCAGGAATCAGTTGATGCTCAGGTCACGGATCAATACGATATCGTGCTGCCAACCACCGCGCGCGACTGCAAATGATTGCCCATTCTGCGAGTAACTAAAATCGGCAAGCTCGTCCTCAAACTTCATTACAACGGTTGGCTGACCGCCACTCAGCGGTTGTCTCAAGATCGAGGTGACACCGTCGTGTTCAGTCCCGTAAATGACGGCCTTCCCATCACGTGTCCACTGTATGCGGTTGCTTGAGAAAGTCGGAGCCGCAAGGTCAAACGTTTTCAGCGGCCGCCCAGCTTCAAATGAAAGGATTCGGAGTACGGCCTTCGAGTTACTCCTGCCGAGACAAGCAATCATTTTGCCGTCCGGTGATATTGAAGGAAAAAGAGCGTAAGAGTCACTCAAACGCGTTGGTTCACCGCCATCAATCGAAACTCTCCAGAGTTGCCAATCGTCGGTGGTGTTGTAGAGTACCGATTTTCCATCAGGCGAGATCGCGGGAAAATTCTTGCCGCCCCCATTTGTCAGTGCAACCGGATCACTCCCATCAATTTGCATGCGCCAGACCTGAAACGCACCTGCGCGATTGGAAATGAATACTATGTAGCGACCATCGGGCGTGACGGTGGGCGCGTCGTTTGTCGCAGAGTTTAGTGTCAGTTGTTTCTGTTCCTGGCCGTCCGGACGCATCACCCACAAGTCCACATTGCCGATTGTATTCAGTGAATAGACCAGACGACCGTCAGGCGTCCAACAGAATTTGTCCATTACCGCGGTGATCTTTTTAAGATTCTCAGATTCGCGAGTTGCTCCCACCCAAAGGTCGAATGCGCGAGTTGATTGCGAGGCTACTACCTTATCTCCGTTACGAGTGAGACTTAGGTCAGAAAAGGAACTTAGTCCTGCAGTGATCTCTGTGAACTGCAGACTTGGATACGAGACGCGCCAAAGCTGACGATAACCTTCAGACTTTTTCCCAGCAGTCATTATCAATCCGGTCTTTTGCGGCAACCATACTATCTTTGCGATATTGAAAAATTTTTCGCTGGACAACTCCCGCGTGCTCCCATCGACAGCTCTGACTTCCACGAGGCTCACGCCTTGACTCCCGGCTGCCGAATTGCCATAGGCACACACAATCGATTTGCCATCAGGTGACCAAACGGGTGCATCCAACTTGTCCGGATACTGTCGAGCTAACAACTTACTTTCGTTAGTGCCATCGGAATTGGCAATCATCAAAGCATGCTCTTGCTGTCCGTTGCTATTTGTGGAAACGCGAATAAAAGCGATCCGGCTGTCGTCCGGTGAAAGTGAGAATTTGCCTTCCAATCGCTCTAGGATTTTGATAGGCACATCACCGAATAGCGAAACGCGATACAGCGCGGAGGGATCGCCTTTAACGAAATAAAGATACTCGCCACCGTGTGAGAAGGCCATTCCAATTATGTTATCGCTTGGGGAAACTATCTGGCTGTTCGTGTTTGTCGTGAGCTGTCGGATCCAGATGCTATATCTGCCATTGAACATTTGCGTGTATGCCACATATTTGCCATCAGGCGAGATTGCTGCGTTGCGACTCTGACCGCTGGCCGTCAATCTCTCGATCTTAAGCGGCAGGTTTGCCACGAGGTCACCCAGATTCTTGCTTGAGGCATTTAAGAATCTCCAAAAAACGAATCCACCGGACATGACGACCACAGCTGCTGTGGCGATTGCAATGACCACTGTCCGTTTTAGTCCTTTGCGATCAGTAACCGTGGCGGGAATTGCAGTTAGAGAGGTGTCTGGTGTTTCACTGCGACTCCGTGCTTCGTCCTTATTGTGCGGCAGCTCCACTCGTTGCACGTCCGCGATAAAGCGATAGCCCCGTTTCGTGACGGTTTCAATGTAATGAGGTTGGCGGGCATTATCGCCCAGTGATTTTCTCAGCTGTTGAATATTGGATGTCAGGTTAGCCTCTTCAACAAAAGTGCGAGGCCAGAGCCGTTCCATGAATTGTTCCTTCTGAACAATCCGTCCGCTGTTCTCGACCAGAATAAGCAGAGTCTCGAAGAGCTTTGGTGTGAGAGGTACTGCCTTGTCTCGCCGTAGCACGACCTTCTGATTTGTGTCAACAATGAAGTCTCCGAACCGATAGTGCGTATTGGCCGACAACATAAATGATCTCAGAACTTTTTTATAACTTTCCGATAAGTATCTTAGGACTTTCCCGAGCTCAATGAATATTTTTTGCCGCGTTCACCAGTCGCTTTGATGTTAGCAGTGGGTATTGTTGGTCGCAATGCAATTGCGTTGTTGGAGCAAAGCGCTTGGGCCGTTTTACGAAAATCGGAACTTCAGCTATTGCGTTGCCGGCGTTGTTGCTTATTTGCGTAACGATTTCGGGGTGCAGGAAAGACGCGGAGGTGAACGCGACGGTCTCGGCAGTTGATGCCCTTACGACGGAGCTTGTCAGGCGAATTGAGGCCGCCCCGAACCCTTCGGCTGGTGTGGATGATGCTCAAGAATACCTGGATGCCAGGAAGACTGAGATCGCGAGCAAAATGGGCGTCCTGAAAAGTCTGCGAGGCGACCAGGTGAGTGACGAAACCAAGAAGAAGTTGGCGTCAAGACTCGCGGACGACGCATCGAGAGTCGGCGACCTGCAAGTAAAATACGTTAGCCACTCGATATCCAATCCCGCATTTAAGGCAAAGCTCGACAAGCTCGTCGGAGATTACCAGACACTGCTGACGCAATGAGGAAATGGTTCCAACCAATGCTCGTTGTTTCTCCATAAAGAGTGAGCGATTTGAAGTAGTGAGTCTTCATAAGGACAGGAGGAGCGCGAAAATGAGAAGGACTTTGATTACAACAGCCGCTCTGCTGATGACTGTTTGGAGCGTTCAGATAACGTCGGCCCAGTTCCCAGTCAAGATTCCTAAGGTACCAAAACCGACCCAGCCGAAACCCGGTCCCTCATCAACGCCCGCTACCTCGGCACCGACTGAACCGACTGAGCCGACAGCACCGCAGACCATGAATGAAAGCGACGGCCCACCGAGAATAGCGAAGGACTCGGTCTTGATCACTACGCAGCGAGGACGCGATGTTGCCGGGTACGAAAAGCGAGGTTGGGTGCCGGCAATTCAGTATCGCGGCACTGGATCAATCGCGAGTGGCAGTCGCCTGTCTGTGGATTTCACCGTTGCAGGAAAGCCCTGGGTAAGCTTTGACTGTAATCCGGAAACCGAAAACGCCCATTCGTGGAGCGCAACGTGTGGTGGTGATTCCATCCCTGGTGGCAAGCAAGTGACGTATGCGGGACCTGTCGCGTTTACGATTCGCCTTCGTAACGAATTGCAAGGGACCAACGTGGCGCTTTTCAACGGCACGGCGAAAGTCGTCATGGTGCCAGCCTACAAAGGCGCAACGAAAATGGACGACATGGAGTGGTACGTGGACGAGGATTGGAGAATTCCTTTCGGATACGTGTTCTGGGAGAAGGACCCAGGTCATGAAGGCGATGCCTTTCTCCATGTTGCTTTCTGGGTTCGTGGGAACAGTCCCGACGTCGAAGCGCACCTGTTCTATCAAGGCAAGGACATCGCGAAGTTTTCGAGTCCCGGAAACGGCGCAGCAGATTGGAACCCAACCCTGTATAGATGGGGTCTTGTTGACGGTGAGTTTCTCGGTGTCTACCCGAATGCACCTGGTGGTGATGAAGGTTATGAGCCACGTTTCGGCGTTCGGAATCATCCTGGTAACTACGAAGTCAAAGTGCTCATCCTGGGTCACCTCGCGCGATCGATAAAATTCAAAGTGTCTGCAAATGGCAGCCTCGAGGGCGGCATCGATAGCGCAAACACCCTGGGCACAGATCGCGTTGTTATACCGGTCCAAGTAGTTGGAGATTCGGGCGGCATATGGGATCGAAATGCGTGGAAGACTGATGCTTTCTATGGCAATCCGCTCGCGGGATTCGTCGCACCCTAATAATTAACGCGAGGCCTCAATCGGCAAAAACGACCGGCGCGGAAGAACTCAATCCACAAACGTGAGGTGTAGAGATGAACTTCAGGACTAATCAAAGTGTTTCTGGTGCGCTCTTGGCAGGTCTCTTGTTATTAGGAGTTGTGCTCGCGTGCAGCACTGGCGACGAGACGGAGAAGGCGAACAAACTCGTCAATGAAGGAAATGCTGCGATCGCGGACGGCAAAAAGTACGTCGCCGATGGCGAAGAGAAAAAAAACAAGATGCTGCAAACGTCTGTAGCTCAGTTAGCCGACGCTCGCACTCTTGCTAGAGAGGCTATCAGGGCGTACGAGCAGGCTGAGCAGAAGGCAAAAGAGGCAGCTGGAAAGTTTGACGAGGCCAGTAAGCTCAAGATTAACGACAAGTTTAAGGACTACCTGTCCCTTAAAGTAAAGGAATTCAACAAGCGTGCGGAATTAGTCGAGGCCTTAAAAGGTGCTCCGCAAGCTTTGATTGATAGCGAGAACCGAGCCAGTTTTGTAAGTCACGCGAATGAAGCCAATCAGAAGGCTGCGGGGCTTGCAAAAGAAGCCGACGATCTCGAGGCCCAGGCAGATAAACTGCAGAAGGAAAATCCAGATACTATTAAGAAGACGTGACATAAAATCCTCACCCGCGCAGTGTGGAAGCTCGCAAGTGTCGGGTGGATAGGTAGCGTGTCAGAAGTGCCACTAAGCCAGCAGCGCCCGATGGGAAGTTCTGCAACGCCTCCGAACCACTCACCGTACCGACTGAAGTGTGCAATGGTTAGACAGACATATATAAAGGACACAGCCCTCACCAACACGGTGTGTTTCTCAAAAAATTTCGTGTGAAGGTGTAGGGAGGCGTCCTATAAGTTTTGGGCACACAAATTCGGCACACACAAATGTGGTTCAAGCAGTGGATGCAGTGCGAACTTTTATAGTTACTTGCGAGCTAGTCCTTTGTTGACAGAAACTTAGAAGGGAGCATGACATCGAGTCCCCCTTCGGCACCATCTTCCTCATTAATCTTTTATTTACGGCGACTTAATTAGCAGTATCTTTTTGGTGTCTATGTGTTACTCGCCACCGCCGGATCTACATCGAAAAGAACGACTCTCTAATGTGCTGGCGAAATTGGATCTGTGTAGTTCGATTTGATGATACAGCCTCTAGATAATGTAGCCATGGGTATCGACGAGCCCGGTTAGCTGATCGCTGTGATTCGGTCTACCTCGCGGCCGATGGCACATGTGAAGGTTAAGGGAGGCTTGCACGTCGACCCGACGTCGGTATAATGCTCGGCATCCGCACTGGTCATGCAAGGTGACCGCTCAACCGTCTTACATTTTTCAGAACGCTGTTAGACCTATGTTTCCCCTGATTGGCTTGGTTTATCCCATGTCCAACAGGAGCAAGATATGAGTCTTCTCCCAATTTCAAAACAGTATTCAAGCAGTAAGCGTGTCCTCATAGTGAACTGTTTCTTCGACGATTCGCGGCTGCCGGCTCGTCGGACTACCAAATTTCCACAGGCGATGGGGCCGGTTTTTCTCGCTGGTGCGTTTGACCGTGATCGTTGTGAGGTACACCTCTATAACGAAGTCGATAGCGGTCCGCTCACTGATGAAGCGACGTTTGAATGGCCGGACATGCTGGTACTCACCGGTCTCACAAACACGTTCGATCGGATGCTCCATTTGACAGCTCACGCGCGGACGAAAAATCCATCCGTGATTGTTGTGGCAGGAGGTCCTACAATTCGGGCGCTTCCCCTGATGGCCCAACGTTACTTTGATTACTGCTGCCTTGGCGACATAGAAGAACTATGTGAAGTGGTCCGGGATGCATGGGGCAAACAATTCGTAGCTGAGGAAATGTTGCCGCGTTATGACCTGGCTTACTGGATGCGCCAGATGGGGTATGCGGAGACAACTCGCTATTGCAACTTTCGCTGTTCATTCTGCTCTTTGACTGGGGAAGGTCGCAGCTATCAAACCTACCCCTTGGACTACATGCGCAAGCAGGTGCTTGCACTTGGGAAAAGAAAACATGTTCTCTTCATAGACAATAACTTTTACGGCAGCGACCGCAGCCATTTCCTGGCGCGCATGGATCTCATCGCTGAGATGCGTGAGGAGGGCTATCTGAGAAATTGGGGAGCGCTCGTTACGAGCGACTTCTTTCAGAAGGATGACACCGTGACACTCGCCCGTCGACTTGGTTGCGAGCTCGTTTTTTGCGGCGTGGAATCCTTCGACACGGAGTGGCTGCTCGGCGCACACAAGACACAAAACACCAACGTCCCGCAGGTAACTCTGATCAGAAAGAGTTTAGAAGGCGGCATCGTGCTCGTTTACGGTTTAATGCTTGATCTGGCCCACAGATCAATAGCCGACCTCCGGCGCGAGATCGAATTCATCACGGGAACACCGGAGATCACATTGCCGAGTTTTGTCACGCTGCCGGTTCCTCTCCTCGGCACACCTCTCTTTTCAGAGCTTGCAGCCAAGGGTGCGTTTCTTCCATGCGTCAAGCTGCGCGACATGGACGGCTCGACGCTTTTGCTTAAAACAGCCGACCCGATGCATGAGGCAGTCGCGTTTCTGCGTGAAATGTTAAGTCTGCGTGGATACCGTATTCGTGTCATTCAGCATTCGCGGAACTTTTTTCACAGGTATCGCTCAAGGCTCTCTAAAATACAAATGCTTTTCTCGCTAACCAACGCTGCGCTACTGTGTGCGTATTCACTTGCGACCTCGCCGACTCAACTTGCGGCACCGTCGGCCAAAGGTCGCCGCCGCACGCACGTAAGCACGACCGAGATCTTAGACAGTGTCTACAGTCCTGCCTTTCGCGTTGACTCGCGCTATGAGCACTACTTCAACCCGACGATGGTGACCGACGGGGCAGGGAACTTGACGAATGAGATGATGGATTCAGGATTGCTAAAAGAGGTTAACCAGCAACGACCTCAAGCAGCCCATGCATAGGAGATAGGAACAAAAGCGTGCGAACCAGTATGGCTTTCCCCCGGGCGGTTCCCGCACTTTTCCTTTTGCTGCTGCACATGCAACCCGTCATCGCCATGATTCGCGGGACACATGTGCGCGATTGGATTGTTTGTATCTGCTTGTACATGCTGTCGGCGTTTGGTCTGGGCGTGGGCCTGCACCGATATTTTGCCCACCGCTCGTTTCAGACAAGCAGATCTTTTCAATTCACCCTATGTTTACTTGCTGGAATGGATTTCGGTGATCCAGTGTGGTTCGCAGGAAAGCACCGCCTGCATCACAAACACTCGGACACTACCCTGGATGTCCACAGCCCGAACCAGGGCTTTTGGTTTTGCTGGTTCTCCAGCATCTTCGATGAGGGGTATACGGACGAGGAGATCTTAGCGAGAGCCCGTGACCTGACTCAGTACTCGGAGTTGATGTGGATCCACAGACATTATTACGTGATTCCAATTGCCGTCGCTTTCACTACACATTTTGTCGGCGGCTACTCGATGTTTGCGATTGGTTATTGCCTGAGCCTACTCCTGGCCCTTCACGCTGCTTCTGCCGTCAATTATTATTGCCACAAGGGCAAGAACCGCAGATACGAAACTCAGGACCGTTCGACGAACAACAGCGTTCTCGGAGTACTCACCTTCGGCGAGGGTTGGCATAACAACCATCACCACTATCCCGGTACGGCCCGTGCTGGTTTTTTTTGGTGGGAGCTTGACGTCTTTTATTACGTTCTAAAAGGTCTTTCGTTGCTTGGTCTAGTCTGGAACCTGCGCGAGGTACCGAACAGGGTGAAATACGATTTCGCCCGATCCCCCAACAACCTTAGGAGGTTGAGCAATGGATAAAGAATATAATAAGGGTAAAGAAAATAAACTATTTCAGATTATGACGTTCGACGGCGGCGGAATCCGCGGCGCTTTAGTCGCGGCTCTGCTGCGTCGTCTCAAGGGTGATTTCAAGGACTTACTGAATAACGTAGATCTATTCGCAGGCACCTCCACAGGTTCTGCCATCGCTCTGTCTCTGGCCAATAAGAAATCACCAGAAGATCTAACGGCCCTCTACTCAACTAAGGAAATGAAGTTTGTATTTGGTAAATCGCGCTGGAATTTTTTGCGCCCGAAACACTCGAACGACAACCTCAGATCGTTGTTGGAAAGAAACTTCCCGGACATTCGGGATGGCAGTGGCACACGCAAGCTTATGCTCTCTGATTTACCGAAGAAAGTCCTGGTGACATCATTCAAACTGGACAATAAGCGAACCCGGAATTGGAATCCGGTGTTCTTTCATAATTACGACAACAACGAAGATACCCGCCTAGAGCCATCCAGTACTGAGCCTGTCGTTGACGTGGCTCTGCGAAGTGCTGCAGCTCCGACGATCTTTCCGTCACATCAGGGTTACATAGACGGTGGAATGATGGCGAACAACCCGAGCACTGCGGCAATCGCTGTTGCTCTACGCAACAACCCAGGACTGAAGATCGAAAATATTCGACTTCTGTCATTCGGCACCGGCTACACGCCAACGCTTGTTAAATCTGATACGAAGAATTGGGGTGTGCTGCAGTGGCTCCTTAATCCATTTAATCAACCACCAACGCCGCTCCTGACAATTCTTTTCGATGGTGTAGTTCAGGCGGACGATTATATGAGCCGGGAGATACTGGGTAAGGACAGATACCACCGCGTGGACCTGGAGTTGATGGAACAGACCGCCTGCGACGATTGGAGACAAGTTGAGAATCTGATCAAACTTGCGCTGACGAAGGACCCGAGGACTGAAAAGTTGATGGAAGAAACCATCAATTGGCTCAAGCAGAACTGGTACGACGAACCTCGTGAGATTTCAACGACTCCATCTACGAGGCGACACCATCCAGAGTTTAAGGAGAGCAGCAAAGCCGCAACCAATTAACTTGCAGCTGATCTTTTTAGCGTTCCTGTCTGAGGTGAGCGACGGTTTTTGGTAAGGCATACGAAGCTCTTAGTCTGCTTAATCTGTCGATGATCCAATACCCGGGGTAAGCATCCGCGTAATTTTCGCCGGGTCTTTGATCTTCTGGTCTCGCATCCAGCAGTCCGCATTGTCGATATCAAGTTCACCCTTCGCACCACCGATGATTTCTCCGAGACGTCGCTTCGCCACAGCAGCGTAAAGTTTCATGTGCGCTCCCTCGAAACCCGCGCATCCCTTGGATAGAAGACTGATCGTGGTCTGCTTGTCATCTCGCAAGAAGGCCACGCCTGCTTGAAGCAGCGCCGCCAGCGGGTCGGCCCACTTCATCCCTTCCTTGGAAATCTGAGTTGCCAGGCGCTCCGCGACAGCTATCAGCCGTTGTGCGTCAGCGGCACCCGATGCAGCGGCCGCCAGAGCGCATCGCGCCCGGAGGTGAAGTGCTTCGATCCGGATTATCTGCACGCGTAAGATCATTGAGCTAGACAGCGCTGGCCACTGACTTGAAACCTGTTTCCATGCCACCAGCCCATTCCCCGAGTAGAGTTCGATTTGCGCGAGGGCGAGCAGCGCATTGTAGTGCTGGCGGTGAAATCCCTTCTGTGTCCACTGCTGCATTGCTTCAATCACCTGACGCCGAGCCTCGACAGGATCGTCGTTTAAAAGCCAGGTGATATTGACACGCGTCCGCAGGTCAGTCAGTTCGAACAGGTTACTTCGCTTCTCAGCTGCACTGAGAAGCACGGGCACTCGCAAAGAAATCTCTCGCATCTCTCCCAGGTAAATTAGGGAGCTCAACAGGAAGTTTTGCGTGCTGGCGATTTCCCACGTAACGCCGGTGCATCGGTAGCGAAGAATCTCGTCAGCATCGCTAAGCATTTCCGCCGCCCTCTGCCATTGCCCAACCAAGAATGCGGCGAGACCGCTCACATAACTGTAGAGTCCGATCGCGTGCGGATTGCCTGACTCTTTGGAGAGGGATTCGGCAACTGCGTAAAGTTGTGCCGCGCGTTTCTGACCCGACTTTCCTGCCGTCGCAGTGAAGCCGGCTTCCAGATTCAACGCGCGCGCCACTCTATAAAGCTCGCCCGCGCGTAAGGCCAGCAATAAATGACGTGTTTGGAAATCCGCCGCGCGAATGTTATCCACATTTCCGAGCCCTGCAGTAACCGCCCAGCAGATGTCGATACGGAGAAGCTGTTCATTCGGAATCTTCGACTCCTCACGCTTAACGAATTTAATTCCTCGCAGCTTGAGATGTAGGCGCCTTATAAGCAATGAGAGCAGCGCACGTTTAGGTCCTGCAGCTAACTTGAACCCTACTGCGGCGAGGACGGTTTGAATAACCTGCAATCCTTCTTCGATGTGGCCACCCATCAAGAGTTGTTCGGCCGCTCTTCTTTGCAGATCAAGCGCGCGCGTCTGGTCCATGTTTCGAGCTGCTTCGAGGTAGTGCTCAGCGGCCTCAGCGGGAGAACCAGCGTTCGCCAATGCCTGCGCCAGCTCTGCTCTCAATTCAACGCGGTTCACTCCCACGGCAGGAGCAAGCTCCAATGCGCGTCGATAAAATAGCGCCGCTCGATCAAAGGCTAACGCACCGACAGCTTTTTTGGCAGCAAGTGCAGCATAGCGTGAAGCCTGTTCCTGTTCACCCGCTCCGCGGTAGTGCTCGAATAAAGCCTCGGGATCGTCCAGCCCTTTCATGAGTAACGTCTGAACCAGTCGCCGATGAATTTGCCGGACTGATTCTTTTTCAAGTGATGAGGCCAACGCTTCGCGAATGCGGTCGTGGTAGAGTTCTACACCATAGTCCTCGCCGACACTCCGCAAGAGTTTGGCAGCGCGCAATGAAGTGATCAGAAAGTCCTCGTCACCCTCCAACCCACTAGCTTGATGGATGATGTTAGCGGACATCGGACGTCCCGCAACTGACAACGTCTCGAGGAAGCGACGTGCTCCAACCGGTTGTTGCTGCAGGCGACCCTCAATCATTTCCAGGAGCTTTATTCCACGCGTCGTCTCCTCGCACGAGAGTGTATAACGCGAGAGTTGTTCGACGAAAAAAGGACTCCCTGCCGCCTCACGGACAATGTCTTCGAGACGTGATTCCCTACCCGCAAGCCCCGGCGGCAGCAGTGACGTGGTCAAGTCGCGAGCTTCTTTTTGGGTGAGCGGTTCGACTGCGATACCGTGAGTTGTTTCCCCTCCGATTTGCTCCAGCAGGAGCTTTAGGAATGGCTTGGATCTCATGTCTTCGCTGCGGAAGCTAACGATCAGGAGTAGTGGAGGAGCGTCGGGCTGACGCAATAGCTCTTCCAACAGCGCTGCACTGTCGGCATCGGCCCACTGCAAGTCGTCGATGTATATGGCAAGCGGTTGGCGATCTGAGATTCTTCCCAGCAACTCTCTCAGGGCGCCGAAGGCACGACGACGCAGCGCAATTGGATCCGGAATCTCTTGCTCGCGCTGTGGCGCATTAAGTACCGAGTTGACGCGCAACATAACAGGAAATAGGCGCGATAGCGCCTGTACATCGCGAGGCATAAGCGCTTCCGCTTTGAGCTGCGGCAGAGAGACAAGGTATTTGCTTAAACTGTCAATAACGCCGTCAAGTGCCTTGTAGGGAACGGATTCACGTTCGTAGCAACGTCCCTCCAAAATGACCACGCTACGATCGCGCCTAACCACCTTTTCTAGAAAATGACGCGCAAGGGCGCTCTTCCCCATTCCGGACGCGCCATAGATATAGAGCGTTACCGCTTTTCCTTTCTGGACAGTGCGAAATGCGTCTTCCAAGACCTTCATATGTTCCTCACGTCCGACGAGTTGCTCCTCGTCGACCAATTCGTGAGTTTCCGACGGAGGCTCAATGATTCTCATCTCGCCTTCCAATCGGCGGATGACGTCCCCTCCGCTGGGTCTGGATTCAGGTCGGAGACGCAACAGGTCTTGACATAAGCTACTGAGGTCTTCCGGGACCTCCAGGGAAATCTCGCGAGGCGGTGGAGGCTCGACGCTCTGCTTCTTCACGAGAATGTCAACAAGATTTCCATCGAAAGGAAGATGGCCAGTGAGAGCTTCGTAGAGCATCACCCCGGCGTTATACCAGTCGCTCGCTGCAGATGTGGGCCGTTGCGCCATCTGCTCTGGTGACATGTAGGATGGAGTGCCGACGATGGCTTGACTTGGCTCGAGTTTCTGTTGCGCGATGTCTGCTACCAGACCGAAGTCGAGGATAACCAATCGCCCCTCGGGAGTAACCAGTATGTTGGACGGTTTAATGTCGCGATGCAGTTTGCCATTCTCGTGGAGCGCATTTAACCCGTCGGCAAGCTGCCGTAAAGCGATGCGAAGACGGCCTTCATTAAATGACTGGGTCTGTTTTGAGACGCGTAGTGGCAGGGTTTCCAGAGTGTCTAACTCCTCGAGGCTAAGAACTTTGGGTTCTGACTCACCACTTCCGCTGTTGCGCACGTATTCAAGAAAATTTACCCCATTTACCAGCTCCATCGTAAAGAACCAGTACCTTCCATCTGACATTAGTTCATAGAGAGAAACCAAATTGGGGTGCGCAACGTCGGAAAGCGATCGAAATTCTGTTTTCAAGCGATAGATGTATGAGGGTTCGGCATTGATAAGAGTTTTAAGAGCGACAGTCTTGTCACGTTTTAGATCGTAAGCTTCATAGACCACACCCATTCCGCCTGCGCCCACTCGTCGAAGGAGTTTGAAACGATCTGTTCCTAAAAAGTCTTCACCGGTGATCATGGGTTATCAGCAACGAAGGTCGCAGACGAATTCCTAGCCGCGTTGCGCATGAAGGATCAAGTCCGTTCACTCTACTTTACCAAAATTGGAACCGACCACCGAGGTTGAAGCTGAAAAGTCCTATTTGCAAAACCCACGTCTCAGTGCGGTCCAGAATGTAGTACATCAACAAGAGATTTTTGGTGTCTGTTTGGTGTCTACAATAGGAGCGCAGTAGTGAGACTAAAGAGAATCATGAGCACTCGAGAGACGAAATCTAAATTCTTTTGTCGAAGGTGGTTACGCGTAATTGTAGCGGTTATAAGAGCTTAGCTCGCGCGAAGAGATCGAGTCCCCCCTTCGGCATATCCATCAAGCGACCCATGAAGCAGACCGGTACCGGTATCCTGCACGGCGAAATAGAACTAGCATCTAGTTGAATTCCCCTTGTGTCGGGTGAGTCCTGTGGGAGGGCCACCGAGATGGACACGGGCGGCGAGACAATGCGACCCTTGCCTCTCTTTCTCGCACCGGTGTTTGTAGCCTTGACGGAATCCCGGGGCGTCTGGCAGGAGGCGAGCGATCTCAAAAACCCGGTCGGTACGTTGGCAATTCGAATCTCGATGTCTTCAAGTGCCAACAAAACGGAAGCAATACAAAACCGAAAGCAAAGAAGGCATAAATATCTAGCGATTACGCATCTACTGTTCTCTCTCCCTCCCGACTCTTTCCCCAAATTCCCGACTAATTAGCAATTTCTGAAGATGGGGTGCAGGCCCATAGGCTCTTATTGTGTCTTCCGCACTTAGGCAC